>JAZURC010000157.1:0-15376 GCA_045606005.1 Clostridia bacterium | reverse complement strand
CTCAATATACATCCCGTACGCGGATCTATTTCTACGCAAGGGAAACCGCCATTTCTCAAATATTTTTGATTAATAAAACAAAAATTATATGTTTTTAAATCTGCATAGTATTTTTCATAAAAATAATACTTTGTATCTGATTCTAATGATTTTCCGCCATACATACTCTGTATAAAATTCTCTGCTATCATAAAACTTCTTGAACGAATAACAGAATGAAAATCAAAGTAATTAATGATTACTTTGGAGGTAAAATCAGAAAAGGTAGGAATGTCAGGATAATCAATCTCCTGAACATCATAAGCAGGCAAAAATGTTTTCTCTTTCACATTGCTGGCAGATTGACAACCACTGATCATCAAAAAAGACAGAAATATATTAAAAATAATTTTTGATTTCAACATCATTCCGGCCACCTTTCACCATTGTTGCCATACTTTTTTCTGCATGTTGTACAACCAGTATCTACACCATATGTTCCCTCTCTATGATGTAAAAGTTGATACCATTTTTGGTTAGCATAATAATTAGAATGATACAAGGTTTCTTTTCTTTCAGATGATAGTGGATTAAATGTTAACCCTGTAACCACATCTTCTTGTTTGTATCCACACCTAGGGCTATATGGGGACGTACATTTTTTGGCTCGTTTTTATTATAACAGTCTTTCGTTCTTGACATAACTGTCCCCCTTTATCTTCCTGTTCTTCCGCCTTTATTCCAATGTGCTATTCGCGTGTTTTTCCCGTATCACTGGAATTTCAAAAAACCGATGCAGATTTTTCCGCATCGGTTGAATGGTTTTCTTATTTAATCACTTTAATCCAGCCTTCCGGTGCTTCCAGACGACCCATTTGAATACCGGTCAGAGTATCATATAACTTTTTGGTCACAGGACCCATCTCGGTCATACCGCTTGGCAGGCAGATTTCTTTTCCATGATCCACAATCTTACCAACAGGAGAAATAACAGCTGCCGTTCCACACAGACCGCATTCTGCCATATCATATACTTCTTCCAAAGCAATAGGCCGTTCTTCTACTTCCAATCCCAGATAATCCTTTGCAACAATCATCAGAGAACGTCTTGTAATAGAAGGCAGAATACTGTCAGATTTTGGTGTAACAACCTTGTTGTCCTTAGTCACAAAGATAAAGTTTGCTCCGCCCGTTTCTTCAACATAGGTATGAGTAGCAGCATCCAGATACATATTTTCATCAAAGCCCTTGTTATGAGCATCAACAATGGCATGCAAGCTCATTGCGTAATTAAGACCTGCCTTTACATGCCCCGTTCCATTGGGAGCTGCACGGTCAAAATCGCTGACACGAATGGTCAGAGGCTTTATACCGCCCTTAAAATAAGGACCAACAGGAGTTGCTAAAATTCTGAACTGAAATTCATCCGCAGGCTTTACACCGATGACTGCATTGCTGCCGAACATATAGGGACGCAAATAGAGGGTTGCACCACTTCCGTAAGGAGGAACAAAATCCTCATTTGCTTCAACGGTTTTTACCACTGCATCAACAAATCTTTCTTCCGGAAACACCGGCATTTCCAATCTCTTAGCAGATGCCGCCATGCGCTCTGCGTTCAAGTCAGGACGGAACACAACAATATTGCCCTTTTCTGTTGTATAAGCTTTCAACCCTTCAAAACAGGTTTGAGCATACTGCAAAACACAGGCACATTCATTTAACACAATAGTATTGTCCTCTGTCAAAACACCTTCATCCCATACACCGTCTTTAAATTCTGACACATAGCGTTTATCCGTTTTTATATAGCCAAATCCAAGGCTTCCCCAATCAATATCTTTCTTTGCCATTTTGATTCATCCTCTCTGTAAAACATTTACTTTATTCATTATAACACAAAAAATTTTGAATTACAATAGTTTTTCTGATAAAAAAGAAATTCCTGACATATGATCCGTCAGGAACTTTCATTATTTTAAATTCAATTTTTTCATCTGGTCTTGTACAAGCTTAAACTGAGTTCTTGCACGATCCAGATTTTGTTCTGGATAGTGGGTTTTAAAATAGGTGTCCCCATTCAAATAGTCAGCCAAAAATCGAATTCCGCATTCATAGGTCATCATGACAATAGACCAAGGAAGCAATTCCTGTTCCTTTTCCGTCATGGAGTCCCCTGCTTCTTCTAAAAAGCCTTTGGTAAACGCCTCGTATATTGACATATCAAAATAGATTTTATCCAAGTCCTTTTCATCTTCCGGTCCGCTGCTGGCACCAAATCGGAGAGCATCGCCGTAATCATAGAGCAAGGAACCGGGCATAACCGTATCCAAATCAATCACGCAAATTCCTTCACCGGTCTTGTCATCTAACAAGATATTATTTAATTTCGTATCATTATGGGTAACTCTTAAAGGCACCTCTCCTGATTTCAATGCATCGGTAATCATAGAAGAATATTTGCTGATTTCCATAGCAAACTCCAACTCCGGTTGAACCAAATCCAATCTTCCGGCACGGTTTTCCTTAACTGCCTGACGCAATTGCGCTACTCGGTTGGGAGTATCATGAAACTGCGCGATTGTTTCGTGCAATTGTTGGGCAGGAAAGTCAGCAAGACGCTTTTGGAATTTTCCAATCGCTTTTGCCGCTTGGTACATCTGTTCAGGAGATTCAGGAAGATTATATGTACTTGCACCTTCAACAAAATTGTATACCCGATAGCAAAATTTCTCATCCTGAAAAAAATTGTTCCCATCAACAGTTTGTATCACTGACAAGGTTTCTCGATTCGGGTCTCCTCCCTCAGAAACAATCTTCTTTTTTAGGTGTTCTGTCACTGCGAGTATGTTTTCCATTACCTCATCAGGATTAAGAAATACATCTGTATTGATTCTTTGCAAGATGTAATTGGGATTGCTTTTTGTAAGAAATGTATCATTGATATGTCCGTCACCGTAAGACTCAGTCTCCACTTCAATATCAAACTTTTTTAATATTTCTTTTAAACTATAAGCCAACATACTGCCCTTCTTCCAACAATTTTTTCAGTGCCTCCTGTACACCGGGAGTATCCTCCCGATAGGTAACACCATGCCAACGGTCGGTTGTTACAAACACCTGAACCTCTTCCCCTCTGGAAATTTCATTGTCAATTACAAAGGGCAGATACAACTCCTGTTTTAAGGGATTGGTCAGGTTTTGGGTAAATGCATAAAATTCGCGTTCTAATACTTCAAAAAACTCAGGCTTCAAACCCCAAAAATTCATAGAAACAATAGTATCTTCCGAAAGGCCGCTGTTTTTATCCAAATCAGTATGCTCTGTTACGCCAATCAAGCGGCCGTTTTCTGTTTTACAAACCCCACGGCATACCGTTCCATTTTCCGTCAAGGTATTTCCCAATAAATAACCCGCCATACAGCTTCCGCCACCGTTTTTCAAATGGGTGGCAACCAATTCATACGCCTTTCTTCCATAAAAGTCATCGGCATTGATTGCAGCAAAGGGGGTTTTTACTTTCTCTTTTGCACAAAGCACAGCATGCGCCGTTCCCCATGGCTTAGTTCTTCCTTCCGGAAATGCACCTTTCAGATAAGAATCAGGCTTTTGAAATGCATAATCCACATTCATAAACCGCCGTGCTCGTTTACCCACGGTACTATCAAAATCCTGAAGCATTTCTTCGTTGATCACAAAAACCACTTTATTAAATCCTGCTTTTGCCGCATCATAAATAGAAAAATCCAAGATAGCTTGACCGTCCGGTCCCATTGGCGCCATCTGTTTGAGACCTCCAAAACGGCTGCCCATTCCGGCTGCCATAACCAGCAATGTCAAATCCATACAAATCCTCCTCGTCAGGATAATACCCACATAGTCGTTCGTATAAAAATACACCAAAAAAACGCTCTTTAAAGCGTTCTTTTATTATTCTTGAAAATTTTAAACCAATCAGTTTTGAGGAGCGGAAAGCTCTCTACGATTGTCTTCAATCAAATCAAGCGCATCATTGATGTTGCTCAAAGAAGCCTTTGCATCACTCAAAGATTTATTTAAAACTTCCTGACTGTCAATAATTACTTCTTCCACCTTTGCCAGCAAACCGTCGGAATACTGAATAATGCTTTCGCGAATTTCACGGGCATTTTCCTGAGCCTGGTCCACAATTTCTTCAGCTTTTTGCTGAGCCTGAACAACAACCGCTTCTTCCATTACCATTTCTTCAGCCTTTGCTTTTGCATCAGCGATAATACGATCTGCTTCGTTCTGTGCATCGTGTAAAATATGCTGACGTTCTTCCTTGACCCATCTTGCCTGTTTTAAATCCTCAGGCAGGTTCAAGCGGATTTCTTCAATCAAATCCAACAATTCTTCCTTGTCCATCAAGCTTTTTCCGGACAGCGGAATTGATGCACCCTTTTCCACAGTTTCTTCCAATACATCAATCAATTCTAATAAATCCATTTTTTATTCCCCTTTCGGTTTCATTAGCTTTTTGTAAATAAATGGTATGATTTTTTCGGGCACCATACCTTCCAGCTTACCGCCGTGGTAAGCCAACTCACGCACAATGCTTGAGCTTAAAAATGAATAATCAGTGCTTGTCATCATAAATAATGTCTCAATTTCAGGATTTTGCTTGTGGTTGACCATTGCCATCTGAAGCTCATATTCAAAATCAGACACCGCACGCAAACCCTTAATAATTGTCTGTGCCTTTTTTAATTTTGTGTAATCAACCAAAAGTCCGTCAAAGGTGTCAATTTCAACATTAGGCAGATGCTCTGTCACAGCCTTTAGCATATCCAGTTTTTCATTTACGGAAAAAGCAGGATGTTTGGTGCTGTTATGAAGCACTGCAACAATCACATGGTCAAAAATTTTTGCAGAACGCTCAACAATGTCAAGATGACCGTTTGTAACCGGATCAAAGCTTCCTGGATATACAGCAATTTTCATCTTACTCTCTCCTCTGAAAAATGAGCACACCTGTGCTGCCATAGCAATTTTGCCGATACAGAGAAAATGCATCATTTTGAACAGGTTCTGTTTTTTTGTCACATTCATAAATCAAAAATCCACCCGGCTCAATGGCTTCAGCACAAAGCTGAAGCAGACGAGGCAGGATTTCCATTGCATAAGGAGGATCTGCAAAAACCAGGGAATACTGTTTCCTGTTTTGACTAAAGAATCCTTCCCAATCAATCTTTTTCAGTTCAGCCCGTTCGTTCAGATGTGTATGCTTCAAATTTTCTTCTGTTACTTTAAGAGACCGTGGAGAGCCGTCAACAAAGGTTGCATGGATTGCCCCTCTGGACAAGGCTTCTATTCCTAAAGCACCGGATCCGCAGAACAAATCAAGCACCCTTCCGCCTGACACCGAAAACTGAATCATATTAAACATGGCTCCTTTTGCCTTATCGGTAGTAGGACGCACCAAGTCTGTCCCCGAAACAGTTTTCAGTTTTGTTCCCCGTGCTGTGCCGGAAATGACTCTCACACAAAATCCCCCGCAATTTTACTCTATATTACTATTTTACAATATATCAGAATTTTGTCAATAGTATTTTGAAAAATTGTTAGAAAAAATTCTTTCATTTTTGTTACATTTTTTGAACAAAAATTACATATTGATTGCTTTAATGGGATGAATCGGTGGGCAAAAGAGTATTTTTACATCGAAACAATCCTTTTTCCGTCACCAGAGCATCCATTTTTATATCGTGGGCTTCGGAAGGAATATGCTCGCATACTTGAAACCCATAACAGAACCCTATCAAAGTTGCCGAAGAATCCTTTAGAAGCCTGTCATAACAGCCTTTGCCAAAGCCAACTCTGTTGCCTGTTTTATCAAATGCAATTCCCGGAACAAGAACAACATCAGTTTTTGACATATCTGCAATTTGTGTTCCCACCGGCTCCGATACCGAAAAAGCCCCTTTTGAAAATGTTGTATCAAAAAACGCATAAAACGGAGTGATTTCTCCGCTTTTTTCATCCGTTACGGGAAAAACGACCGTCTTCCCGTCGCAAAACGCAGCCTTAATAATAGCAGATGTATCCGTTTCGTTTCCCAAAGGCATATAAAGCATAAGCTGTTTACTGTTTTTATAATAATCGCTTGCCAGAAAAATGTTTGCTGCTTCACGGCTTTTTTGCATCACTTCTTCTGTTTTCATGGCAGAACGCCTTATTTTATTTTGATTTCTGATTTCACTTTTCATTTGGATCACTCTCGCCGAATGTGGAGATATGGTATAATTTATGATATAACCCTTTTTGTTGATATAATTCCTCGTGGGTTCCCTGCTCAACAATTCCCTCCTCCGTCAGCACCAAAACACGGTCCGCGTTTCGAATGGTTGACAGACGATGAGCAATGGTAAAGGTGGTTCTCCCTTTTGCTAGCTTTTCCAGGGATTTTTGCACAATCCATTCGCTTTCATTATCCAACGCTGAGGTTGCCTCATCCAGAATTAAAACAGGAGGATTTTTCAAAAAGACACGGGCAATGGAAATTCTCTGTTTTTGCCCACCGGACAATTTCAAGCCCCGTTCCCCAACATAAGTATCATATGCATCGGGAAATTTCATAATAAACTCATGTGCAGCTGCAAGTTTTGCAGCTTCAATCACCTCGTTACGGGTTGCGCCGGGTTTTCCGTAGCTGATATTTTCCAGAATGGTTCCCGAAAAAAGATATACATCTTGTTGAACTACACCTATTTGTTCTCTCAAAGAAGAAAGTGTCACCTTTGAAATGTCTTGCTCGTCAATTAAAATTCTTCCGCTTTTTATCTCATAAAATCTGGGAATCAGACTGCAAAGTGTTGTTTTTCCTCCACCTGAGGGTCCTACCAGTGCAATATTTTCTCCTGGCTCTACCTCTAAATTGATATCGTCAAGCACATTTTGGTCTTCCTCTCCGTAACGGAAGGTCACATGATCAAAACTGACTTTCCCCTTTACCTTCGTAAGCGCCCTTGCATCAGGTACATCTGCAATATCAGGCTCGATTTCCATAATTTCGCAAAACCGTTCAATTCCTGTCATTCCCCGTTGGAATTGTTCGGAAAAATCCACAATTTTGCGAACGGAAGTTAAAAGCATGGTAACATACAACAGATAGGCAATCAAATCCGGCGGGGTAATTGTACCGTGAATCATAAAAACGGAACCTGCAAGCACTACCAGAATATACATGGCTCCATCAAAAAAGCGGGTAGTACAATGGAAGCCTGCCATACTGAGATATTTTACTTTTGCAATTTCCAAAAACCTCAGATTCCCTTTTTTGAATTTTTCCTTTTCCACCCCCTCGTTTGCAAAGGATTTTACCACACGGATTCCAAGCAAACTATCCTCGACAGAAGCATTGATTTCCCCTATTTGTACCCGTGATTCACGAAACGCCTTTTGCATATTCTTTTTAAAATATCTGGTACACAAAAACATAAGGGGCAACACAGAAAATACAATCAAGGTCAGCGGAATATTCATTCCACAGCAAATGATAAACGAGGCTGTGATTTTAATTCCTGCAATAAAAAACTCCTCCGGACAGTGATGAGCAAATTCTGTGACATCAAATAAGTCCGTTGTGATTCTGGACATAATCTGTCCGATTTTTGTATTATCATAAAAGCCAAAGGACAGCTTTTGCAAATGGGAAAACAAATCTCTGCGCATTTCCGTTTCAATTCCTGCTCCCATAATATGTCCGATGGATTCCATAAAAAACTGAGCTGCCGTGTCAATGATTCTCAGTACAATATAGCTTGCACAAAGAGTCACAACAAAGCTTACGGTTAAGCTTGAAAGGTCATTGATTCCTTTCTCTGTGATCGATCTTACAATCATGGGAAGCACCAATTCACAAATTGTTGTGAGAGAGGCGCAAAACAAATCCAGTGCCATTGTTTTCCGATGATTTTTAAAGTACGGCAAAAACCGCTTCCATAATGCTTTCTTTTTCACTTTTATTCCCTCTTTAGATATACAATGTATCAATTTGAATGACGGTTCTGTAACGCTCATCTATTTCCTGAATCAACCGTGAAATTTCATCGATGGTGTTCTTTTTTTGTTGCTCATCATAGGTATAGGGAACCACCAGATCAAAAATCAGATTCACCCGATTTTCCCCGTCCGTAATTCTGAAATCATGGATGGAAAGCTCGGGATTGATTCCCTTACATACTCCTTCTGCCATTTGACGAAGCTGATGGGTTCTTTCACAATTAACCAAAATAGGGTCCATGTGAATGACCAGTATAATGCCCAGTTCGCTATTTGCCAACTGTTCCAACGAGTCAATTTCCTCATGCACTACAATCATATCGGCATCACTTGGCACCTCCGCATGGACAGATGCCATAACCCGACCGGGACCGTAATTATGCACAATCAAATCATGCATTCCCACAATGTGCTTCCCTGACATCACAATTTCACTCAAGCGATCAACCGTTTCCTTTTCAGGTGCAGTTCCAAGCAGCAAACTGATGGTATCACGGGCAATTTCATAGCCCGAACGAAGAATCAAAACGGACACTGCCACGCCTACATAACCGTCAATGGAAAAGGGTAAAAAATAACCGATTATTGTCGAAACAATCACCGCTCCGGTGGAAATGACATCATTTAAGCTGTCCCGTGCTGTTGCAAGCAGCAAGCTTGATTGAATCTTTTTCCCAAGGTAACGGTTGTAGGAGTACATCCAGACCTTTACAAGCATAGATGCAGCTAAGATAACCACCGCAACAGGATAAAAGGTGACTACCTGGGGATGAATGATTTTTCCAACCGAGCTTTTTACCAGTTCCACCCCAACCAACAGAATCAAAAAAGAAACAATCAGAGAGGCAATATATTCCACTCTGCCGTGTCCAAACGGATGTTCATGGTCAGGTCTCTTGTTGCTCATTTTGGCACCGATCACGGAAACCACAGACGAACCAACATCAGACAGATTATTAAACCCGTCAGACAAAATGGCAATACTGTTCATCACAAGTCCTGTGATAAATTTCAGCAAAAATAAAAAAAGATTGCACAGAATCCCTACGGTACCGCTTAACACGCTGTACCGCTCCCGCACTTTTTCATCCGTTACATTTTCATAATTCAAGATCAATTTTTTCACTAAAAAACGAATCAAACAAACGCCTCCATTACTATGGGAACTTGGTAGTAAACACCCATTTATACGCCAACTCATACAAAACAGGCAGTCTTCTCAAGGTAAGACTGCCTGATGCTTTTTCTTATCTTCTCAGATAACTTTTGAGAAGCTCTTCCAACAGTTCATCCCGCTCCAGACGGCGAATCATGGCCCGGGCGTTATTATGACTGGTAATATAGGTAGGATCACCTGAAAGGATATATCCAACCATCTGGTCAATGGGATTATATCCCTTTTCCGTCAACGCCTGGTATACTGCATGAATAATCTGGCTGGTCTCCCCTGCTCTGTCATTCTCAAATTTAAATTTCATTGTTCCTTCTGTCATGATCGCTCACCCTCACTTTCAATAAATCTGCTTATATATAGCATATAACAAATTCGGAAAAAAAGCAAGTGTTTTTTTAATTTTTTCTCAATTCCACATGGAGTTTTTCTTCCAGACGGGTTAAAATTTTATCCATTACCCCGTTAACTTCCTGTTCTTCCAGGGTTTTGTTGGCATCACGAAATACAACAGAGTACGCAACGCTCTTCTTCCCTTGGGGAATCTGCTTTCCTTTGTAAATATCAAACAACTTGATTTCTTCAATCAATGCCTTACCGCATTGACGGATGATTTCTTCAATACTGCCCACCTCAACCTCGTCATCGCAAAGCATTGCCAAATCTCGGGTTACTGCAGGGAATTTCGGCAAAGCATGATAGGTTTTTTCAGGTTCCATGTGTTCTAACAGCAAGGTAAAATCAATACTTGCCATTAACACCTCTCTGTCCAGCTCATAATTATTGCAAACCGCAGGATGCACTGCACCAAACACACCGGTGCTCACGCCCCCAACAATCAATTCCGCTGTTTTTCCGGGGTGGAAGGTGGGATCATCCTTCTTTGCCTGCACCTTATATTTTGCAATATTCAGGGTTTCCATCAGCTGTTCCACAACACCCTTTAAATCATAGAAATCCACATCACCGTACATACCAATGGTAATCATTTCCCGTTCTTCGGGGAGCTCGGTTACAGGCAGCGCCTTAGGGTAATATACGGTTCCAAGTTCAAACAACCCTACATTCTGATTCCGATGGCTGTTATTTAAGGACAGTGCTTTAAGCATTTCATTATAGTGCTGAGTTCTCATGACACTTTGTTCTTCCCCTAAGGGATTTAAAATAGCCACACATTTCCGCAAGTCAGAACTGTCGGGAATATTCAGCTTATCAAAGGCTTTTGGATCGGTAAAGGAATAGGTATAAATTTCATACAAGCCTCTTGCGGTCAAAGCTTTTTTTACCGCATCCTCGGTTGCCTGCTTCAAGGTTTTACCTCCTGCAACCGATTCCCCCTTCATCAGAGTAGATTCAATTTTATCATAGCCGTAAAATCTTGCAATTTCCTCCGCTAAATCTGCCTCCGTTTCCAAATCCTTACGGAAAGTGGGAGGATACACTTTATCCCCTTTTACTTCACATTCCAACCGTTCCAAAATACGGATCATTTCATTTTCTGCAATCTGGGTTCCTAAAAAACTGTTAATTTTTTCAGGACGAAGAGTGATTTCCGTTCTCTTAGGCATTGTACCGCAAACATCAATCACACCGCCTACTACTTCCCCTGCCCCGAGCTCGCAAATCAGCTGACAAGCACGGTTTACTGCTTCCAATGTAATATTGGCATCCAATTCCTTTTCAAAACGGGAGGAGCTTTCTGTTCTCATTCCCAATGCCTTGGCAGCTGAACGGATAGATGCACCGTTAAAATTCGCACTTTCAAACACAATTGTTTTCGTTGTCTCCTGAATTTCGCTGTTCTGTCCACCCATGACGCCTGCAACTGCAACAGGTCTTTGTGCATCACAAATCATCAGCATATCAGGGGTCAGCTGGCGCTCAACATCATCCAATGTTACAATGGTTTCCCCATTTTTTGCGTTGCGGACACAAATGCTTTGTCCTTTCAGAAAATCAATATCAAATGCGTGCATAGGCTGACCATATTCCAGCATCACATAGTTGGTAATATCCACAATATTGTTGATTGCACGGACCCCGCAGCCTTCCAACCGCTTTTGCATCCACATAGGAGAAGGCTCAATTTTTATATTCTTCACCACACGGGCGGTATAACGGGGACAAAGGTCGGGTGATTCAACCAAAACAGAAATGTAATCCTCTATTGTTTCGTTGTTTTCTTTTACAACAACCGAAGGAACAGAAAATTCTTCATTCAAGGTAATAGCAGATTCCCTTGCAAGACCAATGATACTCAGGCAATCAGGACGGTTGGAGGTAATATCAAAATCCACAATCACTTCATCTAACCCTAATGTCTTTTTAATATCCTCGCCAAGGGGAGGCTCCCCGTCTAAAATAAGGATTCCCGTTGCAACTCCTTCTGTCATTCCCAGCTCATCTGTGGAGCACAACATTCCTTCTGATACTATTCCTCTTAACTTTCCTTTTTTTATCACGGTTCCATCAGGCAAATGAGAACCGTGAAGGGCAACAGGAACAAAGGCACCTTCAAACACATTTTTGGCTCCTGTCACAATCTGAATGGTTTCTCCTACATTCACTTGACAAACCACCAGTTTATCTGCATCAGGATGCTGTTCAATCTTTTCAATTTTTCCCACAACAACCTTTTCGATTCCCTCTCCTACCATTTCAAAGGCATCTACCTTGGAACCGGACAGGGTCATGGCATCGCAATATTCCTTGGGTGTTACCCCAACTTTTGTATAATCATTCAACCAACTCATTGGCATTTTCATGGCTATTCCCTCCTTTAAAACTGCTTCAAGAACCGTACATCATTTTCAAAGAACAAACGCAAATCGTCAATATCATACCGACGCATTACAATTCGTTCCAGACCGATACCAAAGGCAAAACCGCTGTAAACTTCTGGGTCGATGCCACAGTTTTTCAGCACCTTGGGATGCACCATACCGCAACCCAAAATCTCAATCCAACCTTCTCCCTTACAAACACGGCAGCCTTCTCCTCCACAAACAAAGCAGGAAATATCCATTTCTGCAGAAGGTTCTGTAAAGGGGAAATGATGAGGACGGAACCGCACCTTAACTTCCTCTCCGTACAGCTTTTTAACAAACACTTCCAAAGTGCCTTTTAAATCTCCCATGGTGATTCCCTTATCCACAACCAATCCTTCAATCTGATGGAACACAGGAGAGTGAGTTGCATCCACTGCGTCAGAACGGAACACTCTGCCCGGTGCAATAATACGGATGGGAGGCTGCTGCTTTTCCATAACTCTTACCTGCATAGGCGAGGTCTGAGTTCTTAATACAATATTATCGTTCACATAAAAGGTATCCTGCGTGTCACGGGCAGGATGATTTTTGGGAAGATTCAATGCCTCGAAGTTATAATAATCATATTCCACTTCGGGTCCTTCTGCAATGGAAAAACCCATGCCGATAAAAATATCCTTCAATTCATCCAATACAGTGGTCAAAGGATGGGTTTTCCCCACAGACCATTTTTTCCCCGGAACAGTAACATCAAGGGTTTCGTTGCTTAATTTCTTTTCCAGTTCTGCCTGTTGAAGCTTATTTTTCGCCTTATCAAGCTCCTCCTCAATGAAAGAACGAACCTGATTTGCCAACTGACCAATGAGCGGACGCTCCTCTGCAGAAAGCTGACCCATTCCTCTCAAAACAGAAGTCAACTCCCCTTTTTTTCCCAGATATTTCACTCTGATTTCTTCCAGACCGGCAATGGAATCTATGGTTTTTAAGCTTTCTTCTGCCGATTGTCTGATTTGTTCTAATTGCTGTTTCACAAAAATAACCCCTTTCGGTAAAAATAAAAATCCTCCGTCCCGATTAGGGACGAAGGATTAACACTTCGCGGTACCACCCTGATTCCTGCATTTGCACAGGCACTCAAGACCATGATAACGGTTTGAAACCGGTTTTTCCTACTTTTTTGTTCAGAAAAACAGCTCAACAGGCGAACTTCAATTCAGGATACTAATGAGGATGCTTTCAGCCGACGACATCCACTCTCTGACATGTTCTCACAAAATCTACTTTCCCGATCATCGCTTTTTTATTATCTTACCACACATTTTACAATTTGTCAATATTTTTATTCTAATGTAATACTCTTGATTTTTTGTTCATCCAGAGGTCTGTCGCTGTAATCCGTCTGAACAGATGCGATTTCATCTACTACCTCTATTCCTTCTACCACTTTACCAAAGGCTGCATATTGTCCATCCAGATGAGGAGCATCCTTGTGCATAATAAAGAACTGCGAGCCTGCACTGTCAGGATGAGCCGCACGAGCCATAGAGATAACTCCCCTTGTGTGCTTTAAGGGATTGTTTACGCCGTTTTGCAGAAATTCTCCCTTAATATGATGACCAGGTCCTCCCATTCCGGTGCCGTCTGGACAGCCGCCCTGAATCATAAAACCGGCAATCACACGGTGAAAAATCAATCCGTTATAAAAGCCCTCTTCCACCAGTTTTTCAAAATTTTCAACAGTAATAGGGGCTGCAGTTTTGTCTAGCTCCAACTTTATCTGTTTGCCATTTTCCATTGTAATAATAATCATGTTTAACATCCTTTCAAAAAACTCGTAATAAGTTATATACTTTTAGTATTGTGATTGTTATATCATATCTCGCACCATTTGTCAAGAAAAAATGAAAAACTATTCACATTTTATTTGCTGAAATAATAGATCGATTTCTTTTTTCAATGGTGGATTGGTTCCCTCCGTCATACAGGCTGCAGTTCCAAATGCTGCTGAAAGACGCAGTGTGTCCTGAATTGACAAATTCTTAATAATACCTGTCAAAAAGCCTGCTATGGTACTATCTCCTGCTCCCACGGTAGATACAACGGGCACTTTTGGAACAGTAATCTGAAAATGCCCCTTTTCTCCATAATACACGATTCCTTTTTCACCAAAGGAAATCAAAACATGTTCCATTCCGCTTTCGTTCAGAGTTTTGGCAATGTCATAAGCCTGCTCCGGTTCCACCTCTTTTCCGATCAACTGAGCAATCTCCTGCTGATTGGGTTTTATCATCATAGGCTGCAACGCAATCAATTCCTCCATTGAAAAGGAATTACAATCAATCACCAGCTTTACACCGGACTGTTTCACTTCATGTAAAAAAGAAATGACTGCTTCTTTGGAAACTCCTGAGGGAATTCTACCTGTAAAGGTAACAATGGTTTCTTCATCACAGGGGATCAGTTCTTTGATTTGTTGCAAAATACTGTCCTCCATCTGAAACCCTTCAAAGCTGATTCTTGTTTCGGGGGTATGAGGGCTGTGCACCGTCAGATTTTCACGGATTCTCCCGTTTTTCGTTACTGCCAGATAGGAAATACCGTCCGACTCCAACCCCTTTTTAAAATCTTCCCCGTTTTCCCTTCCCAAAACTACAATGGCAGTATTTTCAATTCCATAAGAAGTTAGTGCACGAGACAGATTAATTCCCTTCCCTCCCGATTGACGAAAAAAACCTCTTCCGTAATTTTCTTTATATAATTGCAGATTTTCAATCACGCAATGGACATCAAATGCCGGATTTAGTGTCAGTGTAATAATTTTCATCAGCAACATCTCCTTCATTTTATTATATCATAAAAATAAAAGAATGCAAGTAACCATGAGGTAATAAGTAAAAATCCGCACACAATCGTGTACGGATTTTTTGGCGGAGAGGAAGGGATTCGAACCCTTGAACGGGTATTAGCCGTTACACGATTTCCAGTCGTGCGCCTTAGACCAGCTCAGCCACCTCTCCAAAATGGTTTAAGTCATCAACATCAACTATTATACCACGCATCACATGAAATGTCAAGAAATTTTTTCAGGAATTTGCAATTTTTTAGGCACTTTCTGAACCCCCCAAATTCCTAAAATAATGATTGCTGATGCAACTAGGGAAATCAGATCGAAGGATTCGTTTAGAAACACGATTCCTGCAAACAAGGTGACTACCGTAATCACACTGGAAAAGGAAGAGGCTCTTGCCACAGAAAGATAGGTTGTTGCTCCGTTGTCCATCAAAGACGCCCCTACGGAAGATGCACCGCCCAAATAAAGCACCGCTGACAAAAATCCCGTATTCTGCAACGGGGACAGAAGCGCCCCGATGTTCCACGAAGATTCCGCTACTGCCCCCACATCGCACACCACCATTGCCATGAAAAACATAATATA
>JAZURC010000156.1:0-25265 GCA_045606005.1 Clostridia bacterium | reverse complement strand
AGATTCCCAATTTTGAGGAAACAGAATTTCCTCAAATCGCTTATTTATTGCTTTCTGATCATACATTGTTTTCCCTAATGAAGGTTTTAAGTCGGATCGTAGCCATGTCGTTCTGTGAGCCAAGGAGTTGTGGAAGTGCCTTGTCTTCCTAAGACCGCTTGGCCTCCGACTTAGATTCCCAATTTTGAGGAAACAGAATTTCCTCAAATCGCTTATTTATTGCTTTCTGATCATACATTGTTTTCCCTAATGAAGGTTTTGCACGACTAATTTTTGTATAATCATTAGCCTCAATAGACGTAATAGCAGATACAATTTCATCCCATAAGTCACTGCGATGAACAAGCATATATTCATAACCATTTAAATGACTATATAGATTGGCTATTTTCATTTATATCTCTCCATTCTAATGGAATTTGTGCGATTTTATCTGTTGTGCTTGGTTGCCATATTTTCTGATAAATTGGTCTGGTTTTCAATTCATCTTTTCTCAATTTTTCAATCCTATGTAGGCCTGTATTAACATATTCTTGTTCCCATTCGGTCCCGTAAGCTTTTCTGTTATTTTTTAACGCTGCAATCAATGAAGAACCAACACCAGCAAACGGATCGTACACTATGTCCCCTGCGTTAGATAGCGCCAAAACACATCTTTCAACCAATTCTACCGGAAATTGACACGGATGGTTTAGCTTTTCCGGATGATTATTTTTTACATTGGGAATTTCCCAAATAAGCGCATCCCAATCATCATACAATCTTTCTAAAGTCATATTCCATACATCTTCTGGATTTTTTCCCTTTGGATTCCCGCTAAGTTTCCCCTTTTTTTCACCCTTAAAATGTCTTTTTCCAGGGTATTTTGATGGTATTCTAACGTCATCCAGATTAAACGTATATTCATTAGTTTTTGTAAACCAAAGAATAGTTTCATATCTTCCACTAAAACGCTTTGAACAGTGTAAACCATGACCAAAATGCCAAATAATGCGATTACGGAGGTGTAATCCAAGTTTTTTGAAAAACGGATAAAAATAGATATCTAAAGGATAGATTTCGCCATTATCAACGAAGTTACCTGTTTGCCAACATAAACTTCCATCATCAGCGAGAATGCGTTCAAATTCTATAAGCATAGGCTCAAGGTTTTTAATATACTGTTCAATACTAGTTTTTGTTTCATAAGTTTTGCCAATATTATATGGTGGAGATGTTATAATAAGTTTTATTGATTTAGAAGGTAGTTCCTTGCAAAAATCCAATGCATTTTTACATTCATACTTATAATCAAGTACTTCCATCATGACACCTCTTCTCTTTTTAAATTTATAATAAAATTATATCATAAAAAAATATTTTTTTCAAGACTTTTAGGATAATAATTTGTCCATCACTGTAACAAGCAGGAAAGATATATAGTATCTTCCGACATATTTAGGATAATCCTAATTCCTTATGAGTACGCCTCTTACACCCCCGTTTTTCTGCAGTTATTTATTTTTCTCTAACAAATGAATCCGATGCATCAGCCAAAAATTTGAAATCGCTTCCAGCATCATAATCATTCCTGTGAGAAACATCAAAAAATCGCCAAACCATTCATAATTGAAAATAATGACAAACCCAAGCAAAGTTATGAAAAGAGAATACAAGGCGGGAATCCACCAAAAATGAAAAGACAAGGCTTTTAACAGGGTCGCCTGTCGCAGAGCGGAAAGACTGTTTAACACAATCAGAATTCCTAATGTAATGAACAAAATCCCCTGAATAGCGGTAGGGCGAAACAAGGTATAAATTCCAAAGGCTGTAGACAGCACCCCTATCAACAGAACCGCTCCTGTTTTTCGGACATTCCGAAAATAAGAAATCAAATGAAAAAGTCCGTATCCGGTCAGTGCAATCCCGACGATATAACATAAAAACAGACTGCTGTCATGAGGACGGAGAATCAGCACTAACCCTAATCCGAAATAAATCAAGGAGGCAACAACCGCACTCCAGCAAACGGGTTCCTTTTGAATCATATTCAATCACTTCCTTTTAAGTGGCTTGTTTTGTATTCATTATAACAGATAAACCATAAAAATGCAAGTGGGGTTCTTGTCACAGTTGCCTGTTTGTGCTTTCTTTTATTGGAAAAAATCGTTTGTTTTGTGAATTGACAAAAACAGCAATAACAGGTAAAATAAAATGGTGTGAATAAATTTTTGACAAAAGGTGAGAAATATGAACAAACCAAAAGAAAATAAAATGGGTATTATGCCTGTCAATAAGCTGTTGCTGTCCATGTCCATTCCCATGATGATTTCCATGTTGGTACAGGCATTGTACAATGTGGTGGACTCTATCTTTGTGGCGCAGATAAGCGAGAACGCACTAACCGCAGTTTCCCTTGCATTCCCCATGCAAAATCTGATGATTTCTCTGGCGGTGGGAATGGGAGTTGGTGTCAATGCCAATCTGTCACGATCCTTGGGGCAAAAGGATTTTCAATCCGTCAACAAAACTGCGGGAAACGGACTTCTCGTCAGCTTTATCAGTTATCTTTTATTCCTGATTCTTGGCTTAACGGCGATAAAACCCTTTTTTACGGCACAGGCAGGAGCCGGCGAAACGGAAATTATTGAATACGGTGTTTCTTATCTGACCATTTGCTGTGTTTTCTCCTTTGGTTGCTTTCTTCAGGTCATGCTGGAACGGCTTTTACAATCCACAGGGAAAACCATTTATACCATGATTGCCCAAGGAACCGGTGCTGTCGTCAACATACTGTTGGACCCCATTTTAATTTTCGGGTTATTTGGGTTTCCCCGTATGGAAATCGCAGGGGCGGCTGCCGCAACCGTTGCAGGACAGATTGCCGGTGCCGTTTTGGCTTTGATTTTCAATCTCAAATGCAACCAAGAAATCAAAGTATCCCTTCGTTCCTTCCTTCCTGACATAACGATTTTAAAGAAAATTTTGTCTGTGGGAATTCCCTCTACTCTGATGTCAGCCATGGGCTCTGTCATGACTTTTTCCATGAACAAAATTTTGGTTGCTTTTTCCACTACGGCAGTAGCGGTGTTCGGAATTTACTTTAAGCTTCAAAGCTTTATCTTTATGCCTATATTTGGTTTGAACAACGGTATGGTGCCTATCGTTTCCTATAACTATGGTGCCCAAAAAAGATCAAGAATTACAAAAACCATTCGCTACAGCATTTTTTATTCAGCAGGCATTATGCTTGCGGGACTGTTGTTGTTCCAAATATTCCCTGAATTTTTATTACAATTATTTGATGCATCCCCTGCAATGATTGCCATTGGCGTTCCGGCTCTTAGAACCATCAGTCTGTGCTTTATATTCGCCAGCGTATGTGTGATTTTGATTTCTGTCTTTCAGGCAATGGGGAACGGTGTATTCAGCATGATAATCTCCTTTGCAAGACAGCTGATTTTCCTGGTTCCCAGTGCGTTTTTACTGTCGAAGTTAGGAAATGTGAATCTGGTATGGTTGGCATTTCCCATTGCAGAAATTGCCGCTGTCATCATTTGTGCAATCGGATACCGTTCCTTGTACAATCGAGTGATTGCACCGTTGGGTGACCGTGAATAAAATCGAATAATGTCGGTCATACTATATTCCGGGGTGATAAATCTTGAAACCGGAAAAAAGAAAAAATGTTCAACCCTATGACACCTATGCTCTTTCCGAATCCTACAAAAGGGATAAACGAACCAATGTAGCAATTCCCTCTCAGGAGAATGTGGAGGATGCAAAGGAATTTGTTGATGAAAACAAAAAATAAGCGGTTCCAAACGGAACAAAAGAGGGGCAGTAGCAAAGTTGTTTTGCTACTGCCCCTTCTTGAGGTTAGAGAAAAATAGTGCATAATAAACAAACTGAGCAAAAGCAAGTTTTGGCTTGCTTTTGGTTACCCGAAGCCGTATGTGGATACGGTGAGAGGCGATGTTTGTTTATAGCATAAAGCAATTCATTCCATGAAATTTGTTGCAAAACAAATTTCTACATTTTAAAATTGTTTTATCTCTCTGCCGCCATCTCCAATATCGGAGATATAAAAGCTGGGAGCATATCCGATTTTTTCGGTATAAATTTTTCCCACCTGTTCCGTAAAGACTTCTACTGCATCCTCACGGACAATACTGACCGCACATCCACCAAAGCCTGCACCCGTCATTCTTGCACCGATACAGCCCTTTACCTTTATGGCTTCTTCTGCCAGAGTATCCAGCTCAATTCCCGTTACCTCATACAAGTCACGCAAAGAGTTGTGAGAGGCAATCAACAGTTTCCCGAACTCCTCTAAATCACTGTTCTGCAGTGCTTCTACAGAGCGAAGAACTCTGTCATCCTCGGCAATCACGTGTTCCACACGTTTTCTGACAACAGGATCGGAAATCACTTCCTTGTATTCTTCAAACTGTGCCATTGAAATATCTCCGAGGCACTCTGCATGAGGCAATACTGTTTGAAGTTGCGATAGCCCTTGCTCACATTCGCTCCGCCGTTCATTGTATTTGGAATCTGCCAGACTTCGTTTTTTGTTGGTATTCATCAGCACAATTTTATACCCGTCCATTTTTACCGGAACAAGCTTATAGTCAAGGGTTTTACAATTTAAGAAAATAGCCTTGTTTGCCTTTCCCATAGCGGAAGCAAACTGATCCATAATGCCGCATTTTACTCCTACATAATGATGTTCACTCCGCTGACTGACCTTTGCTAAGTACACCATATCTGCCTTGCGGCTCACTCCCGCCTTTTCATCTGCCATGGTAGAAAGGGCAAGAGCAGTTGCCACCTGAATGGCTGCAGAGGAAGAAAGTCCGCCGCCCAAGGGCACCGTATCGTCATATAACATATCACAACCCTGTAAATCATAACCGTCCTGCTGCAATTCATAGGCAACACCCAGTTGATAGTTGCCCCATTTTAAATCACGGTAATCATTGAGCTTATGTATGTCTGCTTCCACCACTACCTCCAAATCCGTAGCGGAAAGGCGAATCACATCATCCTCTCTGGGACGAAGTACAATCAGAGAACGCATGGAAATTGCTGCAGGGAACACCAATCCGCCATTATAATCGGTATGCTCTCCAACCAGATTAACCCGACCGGGAGATGCAAACACTCGGATTCCGTCTTCCGTACCGCCGTAGCGTTTTAAAAATAAATCAATCACCTGTCTGATTTCCATTCTTATTCTCCTTTTTTCATAAATTTTTGATAAGCTGCCCGTAATTCCTCCGCCTTTTCTTCAGGAGCAGTAGGATTACAGTGTGCCCACGCACCTGTTTCGCTGGAGGCATTAAACTTCTGCTTATCGGCAGACCGCATGGGAGGATAAAATTTAATATGAAAATGATAATAATCTGACACATCCTCGGAATTGACGGGATTCTGATACATACACATCATATAAGGGAAGGCATAATCAAACAAAGAATCCAGTGTTCCTGCTGTTTCACGCAAGATTTTCGCCAGATTGTCCCGCTCTGATTCGGTAAGCTGAGTAATATTCTGCACATGACGCTTACTCATAATGTACATCCCGTAAGGGTATTCGGAAAAGAAAGGCAGGAAGCTAACAAAATCCTCGTTTTCAATAATGACACGGCTGCCGCTTTTTTGCTCATCTGAAAGCATATCGCACAGCATACAGTTTCCTTTTTCTTCCTTGTATTCCTTGCATGCAGAAAGCTCCAACTCCAGCCGTTTTGGCAGATAAGGATACCCGTAAATCTGACCGTGAGGATGGGGCATGGTAACACCAACCACCGCACCTCGGTTTTCAAACATAAAAATATATTTGATTTTTTCGTCCAAAGAAAGAGCCGTAAACCGCTCTGCCCACAAATCAACCAGTTTCCTGATATGCTCTGCAGGAAGCTCAGGCAGGGTGACGGTATGCTCGGGACTGTACAGAATTACCTCGCACTTTCCGTGACAAGGTGCTGTTTTATAAAATTCCGTTTCTACATCGTCAGGCACCGGTGGATTTTGGGACAGAGCAGGAAAATCATTATCGTATTTATATACATCATAATGCTCCGGCACCTTTCCCGACCCGGGACAGAAAGGACACCAGTCTTTTGGCATCTGGGGTCTGTTCTGACGGTGAGACGCTATCATATTCCAATCCTTTGTCAAAGGATTCCATCTTAATTCAGCCATTCGATTCAACTCCTTTGAAATTCTTCTTTTATTATATCATAAAATCCCCATGTCGTCAATACGGATTGCCTTTCTTTCACAAATTAGTAAAAAAAGACCGAACCCATTCAGGATTCGGCTTTCCAAATATAAAATAAAAAAAGGAGGGAAAATGAAAAAACATTTAACAATGTTACAAGTTAATTATACCACCCTTTTCTTAATTTTGCAATACATTTTTTTGACAAATATACCAATACGAGATGCTATTTTTTGTTCAAATGTTACAATAAATCGCCTTTTTTGAGAAAAAGCAAGGGAAACAGAGCACAGCCCATATGGAAAATATGCCAGATACGGAAGGAAATCTGCCATTCTGTTTCAATCTTGACACCGGCTTTGTTGAATTCGGGTAAAATCTGAATGTTTGTTTGCTCCACTCCGATAAAATGTTGAAGCAAGGCATAAATATCATACACAATTCCCGAAACAGTCCCATACACAAGCGCCGTTTTCGCCGCATCCTCAAAACCGCCTACATATAAAAATTCCAGCCGTTCAATTCGCAGTTTTTTAGAACCCCGCCGTAACGCTTTTTTTAGATATTTTCGGCTTTTAGTATAAAAGGCTTTGAAGCTTTTTACCTGCTGCAAAAACCCATTCGACTTATTCTGAGGTTGGGAAGATGTTTGTTTCTCTTTCTTTTTTTTCTTCAGCAAAAAGCCCCCTATCCGAACAGAAACAAATGAGGCTTTTTCACGATAACCAAAAGTAACTTTAATTTTTGTCAACAGTAACCCTAACAATAATAACAGCAATACAGCAATCAGATATTTTACCATCTGTTCCTCTCCTATTCCTGTTTCATTTGCTCAATGGTCAGTTGCTCCATTCCCGCCAGTAAATCGATGCCGGGAAGCTCCTCCAAAGAGCTTAATCCGAAGCAACGCAAAAATTCCTGTGTTGTCCCATACAAAATAGGTTTGCCCGGGGAGGGATGCCGTCCCCGTTCTTCAATCAAATCACGGGACAAAAGCTTGTTGATTACACCCGAACAATCCACACCTCTTACTTGCTCAATTACCGATTTGATGACCGGCTGATGATAAGCAACAATGGACAGTACCTCCAATGCCGCACGGGACAAATCGGGGGATTTGGCAGGGTTTAACAACACTTGAATGGATTCAAAATGCTCCGAGCGGGTGCAAATCTGATAGCTATCCTCTAATTTGATGATACGAAGCCCCCCGTGCTTATAGTTGTACCGACTCATAAATCCGTCCAACAGTTCTCGCATTTTCAAAGGTTCTTCCTCCAGGGCACAAGCAAACCGCTGAACGGAAACAGGGGCGCCTGCCGCAAACAGCATGGCCTCCAACATGGAATCAAGCTCCTGCTGTGTCATTTGTTCCATTTTTTGCTCCCTCCTTTAATCCAATCTGTACCTCTCCGTCTGAAAATACGGTAATCTGCCCGCCTTTTAACAGTTCCAAAATCCCTAAAAACATGGCAACCACATGTGCCTTTGAGGGAAGAGAACGAAACAACCAACGAAAGGGGCATCTCTTTTTTTCTCGCAACAGTTCCGTAAGCTGGGCAATCTTTGACTGAACAGACACCTTTTCCCGACCCACAATTTCCCCGAAGGCACGATGGGGAATCAATTCCTCCTCCTTGCGGTTTTGCAGTAATTCCTGTACAATTTCAAGCAAATCGTGCACCGTAACATTTTCCAGATTATTTTCTATTTTTCCTTTTGGAAGCCGGTCCGGTTCTTTACAAAACATATATTTACCGATTGGTTCCCGTTCTTTTAAGTAAGCGCTTGCGGCTTTGTACTTTGCATACTCCAATAATTTTTCCACAAGCTCCGTTCTGGGGTCCTCTGCCTCCTCCACCATGGGATTCACGGGCAGAAGCATACGGGATTTGATATACAAAAGCTGTGCCGCCATGGCAACAAACTCACTTGTAATCTCTAGATTCAGTTCCTTCATTTTTTCTAAGTAGTCCATGTACTGTTTGGATATTTCCGCAATGGGAATGTCATAGATACTGACCTTATTCTGCTGAATCAGATACAGCAGCAAATCCAGCGGTCCTTCAAACACTTCCAGACTATAGGATAACTGTTGGTTCATCCTGTAAACCTCACAATCAAAAGAATAATTGAATTTACAATATGTAGCAATCCATGCAGTAAATTGTCCACTCCTCTGTTTAACAAGCCGTCAAAAGTATCGTTTAAATAAATCAATACCATCAAAAGCAAAAACCCATATCGTTCATATTGCAATACGATTCGGTATGCCTTTTCGGGAAGGAGAGCAAACACCACTTTGGACCCGTCAAGAGGAGGGATAGGCAAACAGTTAAACACCGCCAACCCTAAATTCATAAACACCATTGTCCAGATAAAGGTCAATACCAATTCAGGAATGGGTACAAAAATCTGAACAATTCCGTAAATCAGCAAAGTCAAAAATGCCAGTACAATATTGGAGATAGGTCCTGCAATGCTGACCAACACCGTTCCCACTCGAAAATTTTTATAGTAATTGGGGTTAATGGGCACAGGCTTTGCCCAACCAAACCGAAACACCAACATACAAATCGCCCCTAACCAATCCAGATGATGAAGGGGGTTTAGGGATAATCTTCCCATTTTTTTCGCCGTAGGGTCACCCAACCAATAAGACACCAGACCATGACTGCATTCGTGCACCGTCATACAAACAAATACCGCTATGACGGAAATCAGAAGTTCAATTCCTTTTTCCAGCATTTTGTTTCACCTTCTTATATGTCATTGCGCACCAAATCTTCAAAGCTTTCCCGACGGACAATCACACGGGAGGTTCCGTCCTTCACCATTACAACCGCAGCTTTGGGAATCCGATTATAATGGCTTGCCATGGAATAGTTATAAGCACCGGTGGAAAGCACTGCCATAATATCTCCTGCCTCCGCCTTTTGAAGCTTCACATTTTCACCCAGCAAATCTCCCGATTCACAGCATTTTCCCGCTACGGTTACGCAAACACTTTTCTCCTCCGCTGCCTTGTTGGCAAGGAGCATTTCGTACTCGGATTGATATAAAATATACCGAGGATTGTCACTCATACCTCCGTCCACCGACACATAGGTACGGACATCAGGAATTTCTTTCACAGAACCTACGGTGTACAATGTAATTCCCGCTTCGCCCACAATAGAACGCCCGGGCTCCATAAAAATATTGGGAAGCTCAATCTCTTTTTCTTTTGCAATTCTCTTGATTGCTTCCGAAATTTTTTTCATATAGTCACGGTAGGCGATAGGCTTGTCATTTTCCGTATAACGAATACCGAAGCCACCACCTAAGTTCAGCACTTTCAAGGTAATTCCCAAGGTGTCCCGAACCTGTACCACAAAATCCATCATCCGTTCTGCTGCCAGAAGGAAGGGCTTTTCGTCAAAAATCTGAGAACCGATATGACAATGAATCCCTGAAAGCTCTATATTTTGCTGAGTTGCCACCAGCTTGGCAAACTCCAGGGAATCCCCGTTTTCCAAAACGGTTCCGAACTTGCAGTCAATGTGACCGGTCTGAACAAAGCTGTGGGTATGGGCATCAATTCCCGGTTTGATGCGGAACAAAATGGATTGCTTCACACCCAGCTCCCCTGCAATGGTATTGAGCAGAAAAAGCTCTTCACGGCTGTCAACCACAATATACCCTACTCCTGCTTTTACTGCCATGGTAAGCTCTTCTTTTGTTTTATTGTTTCCATGAAAACAGATTTTATCTGCCGGAAAATTGACAGACAGAGCGGTATATAATTCGCCGCCGGATACTACATCTACCCCTAAGCCCTCCTGCATCACAATCCGGTACATTTCTTTGGAAGAAAATGCCTTACTTGCGTATAAAACCAAGCCCCGTCCACCGTAAAATTCTTCCATGGACTGACGGTACTGCCTGCAGTTATCTCGAATCACTTGTTCATCCATCACATAAAGGGGGGTCTGATATTCCCGTGCCAGAGAAACGGTATCACAACCGCCTATTTCCAGATGCCCCTGTTCATTTATTTTCAATGCTTCACTTTGGACCATTTGTTGCTCACCTCTAACTTATTTAACCTACATTTAATCATACCATAAAATGACTCTTTTTGCAAGAGGGATTTTGCTCAACATATCCCTTAGAATACCCCCCTGCCTTATGAATCATGTGTAAACCAGGAAATCAGTTCTATTTTTTTGTATGATGGCATATATTATACAGGTTCAAAATAAAAAAGAAAGGCGATACAGAAATGAAAAAAGAACTGGTGGCAATGATTCTGGCAGGAGGACAGGGAAGTCGGCTGGGTGCACTGACCTCTCATGTTGCCAAACCTGCTGTTCCCTTTGGGGGAAAATATAAAATGATTGATTTTGTGTTAAGCAACTGTACCAATTCAGGGGTGGACACGGTTGGTGTGCTGACCCAATACAAGCCGTTGGATTTAAACGCCCATATCGGAAACGGCGCTCCGTGGGATCTGGATGTAAGGCGGGGGGGAATCAGTCTGCTCCCTCCCTACATGAGAAAAACCACCGCAGAATGGTATCGGGGGACCGCCAATGCGGTATATCAAAATCTGGCATATTTAGAGCAATACAATCCTGAATATGTATTGATTTTGTCGGGGGACCATATTTATAAAATGGACTACAGCAAAATGCTGAAGCATCACATAAAAAAGAAAGCGGAAGCTTCCATTGCAGTCATAGATGTTCCCCAAGAGGAAGCAAAACGGTTTGGTATTTTAAATATCAACGGCGACCGAAGAATTCTGGACTTTGAAGAAAAACCCCGTCATCCCAAAAGCACCCTTGCTTCCATGGGCGTTTATATTTTTAATTATGAGGTATTAAAACAAGCTCTCACCGAGGATAACGAAAAGGAACGGAGCGCTCATGATTTTGGAAAAAACATCATTCCTTCCTTGCTGGAATCAGGGAGCTCCCTTTATGCCTATCCTTTTACAGGATATTGGCGGGACATCGGTACTGTAAACAGCATCTGGCAGGCAAACTTGGATTTGCTGTCCCCTGACAATCCTTTGGATTTATATAACAAGGACTGGCAGATTTACACTCGCCCCAGCGACCTGCCTCCCCATTATATTGCCTCCTGTGCCGTGGCGGAAACATCCATGATTTCTCAGGGATGCTCGATTTACGGTACAGTAAGAAGGTGCGTTGTATTCCCCAATGTTACAGTGGAAAAAGATGCAGTGGTAGAGGATTCTGTAATTATGTCAGGCTGTCGGATTTGCTCGGGTGCTCATGTAAAAAAGGCAATTCTTTGCGAACAGGTCACCATAACGCCGGGAACCTTCATTGGAAACAGTAATGAGATTGAAATCATCAGCCCCGAAACGAAAACCCATCAGGAATCGGTTGTTGCAGGATAAAGGAGGACGCAATGAAATACAATGTAATGGCAATTTTAAATTTAGAAGAACGGGAACAGGAAATCAGAAGCTTAACCGCATTTCGTCCCATTGCTACCGTCCCCATTGCCGGACGGTATCGGGTGATTGATTTTATGCTCTCCAATCTGGTGAATGCAGGAATCCGTCAGGTAGGGATTTTTTCAAAAAAAAGCACCCGTTCCCTTGCTGACCACATCAGTGCAGGGAAACCATGGGATTTGAATTTAAAACACAGCGGTCTGTTTGTATTTGACCACCCCCTTCTCGGATACCATAATTACGATGCAAAAATTTTCGGAAACAACATGGGTTTCCTAAAAAAAAGTGAGGCGGATTATGTGGTCATTTCCTCCTCGTACATGATTTGTAATATGGATTTACAGAAAATCATACACTCTCATTGCTTGTCCCGTAATGAAATTACCGTTTTATATCATCCCACCCGCCATGCATATCGGGAATTTTTAAACTGCGATACCTTGCAGTTTGATGAAAGCGGAACACTAATCGGACATAGCAAAAACATCGGAGCAGACAGCAATGCAAATATCTGCATGGAATTGTTTATCATGAGAAGGGAAACCTTAATCCAACTGATTTATCAGGCGGTACGCACGGGAGAAACCTGCTCTTTTTGCGAATTTCTCATAAAAAATCTGCATCGTTTCAGAACAGGCGGGGTTTGTTATAACGGATACGTATCCTGTATCAACTCCATTTCTTCTTATTACCGAACCAACATGGAACTGTTAACCCCCGGGGTAAGAGGGGAGTTGTTTCATTCTGCACGCCCTGTTTATACCAAAATCAAGGATGCTCCCCCCACTCTTTATGACGGGGAGAGTCAAGTCACAGACAGCCTGACTGCAGACGGCTGTTTCCTTTCCGGAACAGTTCATCACAGCATTTTGTCCCGATTTGTTACCGTGGCACCCGATGCCTTGGTGCAAAACAGCATTCTATTGCAAGGGGCGGTGATTCATGAAGGAGCAAGGTTAAACCATGCTATCATTGAAAAAGGGGCAGTTGTCCACCCCGGCACCGTCATTTCGGGCACTCCCGATTTCCCTGCGGTCATTGAAAAAAAGCAGGATACAGCGTTATTTCAGGCAATTTAGACACATGAGTAAGGGGATGGTGCAAAATAATTTTTTGCATCATCCCCTTTGTTTATTCGTTCATTCTCTCCCCTTCAATAATAACGGTCTGAGTTGCCTCGTTCCAATCAACACTAAGGCCCACACTTTCCGCCACAAAACGAACAGGAAGATAGCTTCTTCCGTTTCGTATCACGGGGGCTGTATCCAAAAGATACTTTTCACCGTTTCGGTATATGGTAGTACTTCCAATCCAAAATTTCACTTCTGTTTCCTTTCGAGTAATGGTCACTGATTCCTCCTCTCCGTTCCATAGAACAGAGGCATCAAACGCCTCCATCACCGCACGAATGGGAAGCAATGTTCTACCGTTTTCCTTGATTGGCACAGCTTCCATTGCTTGACTCACACCGTCCACCCACATGACAGGAACCCCAATCTGTAATATAACTGTTTTTTTGGTTCCTTTCAGCAATTCATTGATTTTATTGTTGGTATTTTGTCCGGCAATTCCGTCTGCTTTCAGTCCGTAATAAGATTGAAATTGTTTTACTGCATCCACTGTTTTGGTTCCGTATATTCCGTCAACGTTCAAATCCGTTCCCATCAATAGATTTAAGCTGTATTGTAATTCCATGACACTTGCCCCCCTGCTTCCCTTTTGGAGAATTTGATTCGGGTTGGTTATGCCGTTTTTTGAATATTCAACCGTTCCTATTCCTCCTTGTACGTCAAAGGCATAGAAAACAGTCCCTCTCTGTCCGTTTACAACAGAGCCTTGAATGGGATAATCAGCGGGATTTGGATTAAAATAACTTCCGTTAAACTTAATCTCAAAATGCAGATGCACCCCGCTTGCAGAACCTGTCCTTCCTGCAAGACCAATCACCTGCCCCCTGTGCACCTGACTTCCTGAGGACACATTTCGTTGAGACAGATGCATATAAACCGTTTGGTATCCGTCGCCGTGGTCGATAACAATATAATTTCCCCGACTGCTGTCCGACGAGGATTCCAAAACTCTTCCGCTCCGGCTTGCCAAAATCTGTGTCCCTTGAGGAACTGCACAATCAATGCCGTTGTGATTTTTGTTGTTGTAGGTTCGATACCCATAGGATGAAGTAATAGAGCTGTATCCGTAAGCCTTTCCCGTTGGCCAAAGCCAGCTTTCTGCTGCTTTTACCCCGATAAAGCTCATGCATAAAACTGCAACTATCAGCCCTATTGAGATGCCCTTTTTCATAGTTGTCTCCTTTCGATGAAAACCTGACCTCTCATTATTATACTTGATGGTTCCCCCCACCGTCAAGCGGAAATAAATGGGGTAAAAAAAGCGATGCACCGATCATCGGTACATCGCTTTGTTCTTTTCTCTTATTTTCCGGCAGCTTTTCTTGCTTCCTGCATGCCTCTTTCATGTTCTTTGGTGATTCTGATTTCCTCTCTGATTTGCTTCCGTTCTGCGATAACATCAGGCAGACGAACAGCACCCAGCACCACCGCCAGAATACCCACAACAATCAAAATAGCCAACTGCAGCCAGTAATCAACTGTGCCCAGTTTGATGTATGTATTCGTAAAGCAAACAACCAAACCGAAAATGCTCCAAGCCAAAGGCAAGAGGGATGCAATAAATTTTTCACTCTTCATAAATGCACATACCGCACCTAAAACTGCAAGCAGAATTAACAAAACCGGACCTGTTGTGGCACCGTTAATCGTATAATCACTGCTGCCAAATTGTTCCCGAATACCAGTTTTTATTGCAGATTCTTTGCTGGCATCAGGAAATGCCAAGAAGGATAGAACACTCATGCTCTTTTGTTCTACTTCCAATTTTGTCTCTTCACCTACACCGGTAGGAACACGTGTTGCCGCACTGTACTCCATGTGAGGCAGAAATAGAGTTGCTATGTAAAGAATCATTATAATACCCATAATGACCGTAACAGCACTCAATAATTTACCTTTCTTCATTTTCCTTACACCTCTTTAAATAAGTATTTTAACGTCCCCTTTATTATATCTCTTTTTTTTCAAATTGTCAATACCATATCTGCCGATTTCTGCAAATTTTTTCTTCTTATTTTTCTCTCTTTTGTTTCACTTGTTCCCAATAATTTACCAGTCCGTCCTCAAACTTATTTTGTCCGGGACGATAATACACCCGATCCCGAATGGCGTCGGGTAAATACTGCTGAGGATAGTAGTGATTGGGACAGTTGTGAGGATACACATATCCTTTTCCGTGCCCCAGTTTTTCCGAACCGCTGTAATGAGAATCCCGTAAATGAGAAGGGATTTCTCCTGTATCCCGACTTTTCAAATCATTCATGGCTTCATCCACTGCACAAACGGCAGAATTGGATTTTGGTGCCGTTGCAAGCAAAATTACCGCTTCTGCAAGGGGAATCCGAGCCTCGGGAAGCCCCAGCATCAACGCCGCGTCCACACAGGCTTTGGCTATCACAATGGCATTGGGATAGCCAAGACCGATATCCTCGCTTGCTGTCACCAGCATCCGACGGCACACCGAGGGCAGATCTCCTGCCTCCAACAGTCTTGCCATATAATGAATCGCCGCATCAGGGTCGCTTCCCCTTAAGGATTTCTGGAAGGCACTTAAAATATCGTAATGGCTGTCTCCGTCACGGTCATACCGCATTGCCTTTTTCTGAGTGGCTTCTACCGCAACCTCTAAGGTCACCTCGCACTTTTTCTCTGCTCCCAACACGGAAAACAAACACACCTCTGTCGCATTTAACGCCTTTCTCACATCTCCTCCCGCACTGTGGGCAATATGCTCCACCGCCTCAGGAGAAAACACCACTTCTTTTTCAGGAAATTCTTCTGCCAGAAACAAAACCCCGCGGTTCACTGCACGGGCAATCTCTTCAGGGGGAACCATCTGAAATTCAAACACACTGCACCGACTTAAAATCGCATTGTACACATAGAAGTACGGATTTTCCGTGGTACTGGAAATCAGGGTGATTTTCCCGTTTTCGATAAACTCCAAAAGGGATTGCTGCTGCTTTTTGTTGAAATTCTGAATTTCATCTAAGTACAAAAGCACCCCGTTCATTGCCTCGAAAGTGTCGAGTTCGGAAACAATCTCCTTAATATCCGAAACGGAAGCTGTGGTGGCGTTTAACCGATAAAATTTTTTATTGGTCATCCCTGCAATAATATTGGCAAGGGTTGTCTTTCCCGTTCCGGAGGGTCCGTAAAAAATCATATTGGGAATTTTGCCCAACTCAATCAGCCTCCGCAAAATTTTCCCTTCTCCCAACAGGTGGGCTTGTCCCACCACATCGTCCAGAGTTTTGGGTCTTAATCTGTCCGCCAAAGGCTGGCTCATCGCCATGGGACAACACCTCCTTTTTCATATAAACAATCGCCCACCCTGAATATTTTATTAGGGTGGACGAAAAATAGTTCAGAATAAACAACCTGATCATTAAGAATGTAAAAAATTTTTTCACTCTCTATTTTTAGGGGATAGAAAAAAGAGTCAGAATGAACAAACTGAGCCAAAGCAAGGCTTTCCCTTGCTTTGGGAAACCCGAAGGCGTACAGGGGTACGCCGAGAGGCGATGTTTGTTTATAGCAAAAAAGATTAAAATTGGGAAAAAACTTGAAATTCAAGTTTTTTCTTCCTTGTTCTCAATAGAAACAATCCAAATATCGTTACAATTTCTTGTATTTATTTGCTTTTTCTTTCTTTTTTGCGGTCTGGACTTTTTTGCATCCCCGACGACACCCTGATTATCGGCAAAGAGCTTGTACCCGCTTAGCCGCTTCTTCCTTGTTCTGCTCAAAATTACTCAAGGTCAAATCAATAATTGCCGCAATTTCTCTCATATCGTCCTCTTTCATACCGCGGCTGGTAACAGCAGGAGTTCCCAGACGCAAACCGCTGGTAACAAAGGGGCTTTGAGGATCGTTGGGAATGGTATTCTTATTTGCAGTAATACCGATTTCATCCAGCATGTGCTCTGCTTCCTTACCGGTTACATTCTTGCTTCTTACATCTACCAGCATCAGGTGATTGTCTGTACCGCCGGAAACCAAAGTAAAGCCATACTTTTGCAGCTCTTCTGCCAGTACTGCGGCATTTTTTAGAATTTGTGTCTGATATTCCTTAAAGGCAGGAGAAAGTGCTTCGCCCAAAGCAACCGCTTTTGCTGCGATTACGTGCATCAGAGGACCTCCCTGAATACCGGGGAAGATTGCTTTATCAATCTGCTTTGCATATTCCTCACGGCACAAAATCATACCGCCTCTGGGACCGCGGAGGGTTTTATGAGTGGTAGTGGTAACGAAATCCGCATAGGGTACGGGAGAAGGATGCAATCCTGTTGCAACCAATCCCGCAATGTGCGCCATATCTACCATTAAGTATGCGCCAACCTTTTTGGCAATGGCACCGAACCGCTCAAAATCAATGATTCTGGGGTATGCACTGGCACCTGCTACAATCAGCTTAGGCTTGCATTCCAGAGCAATCCGTTCTACTTCGTCATAATCAATCCGATGGTCGTCATCGCTGACGCCATAAGGAACAATGTTAAAATAACTACCGGACATATTCACAGGACTTCCGTGAGTCAAGTGACCCCCGTGTGCCAGACTCATGCCCATTACCGTATCTCCGGGCTTTAAAAAGCCAAAAAATACTGCCATGTTTGCCTGTGCGCCGGAATGAGGCTGCACATTGGCATGCTCTGCTCCAAACAGTTCTTTTGCTCTGTCCCGAGCCAAATCTTCTACTACGTCAACACATTCACATCCGCCATAGTAGCGCTTGCCGGGATATCCTTCTGCATACTTATTGGTCAACACAGAACCCATTGCCTGCATAACCGCTTCGCTGACAAAATTTTCTGATGCAATCAATTCAATTTTACTGTGCTGTCTTTTTTCTTCCGCCAGAATAGCCTGTGCTACCTGAGGATCGGATTTTAATACTGCTTCATACATAGTTTTTATCTCCTTTGTTGTAACATTTATTTGATATATGCTTCCAGCCGATGAATCGGCATTCCCTGTTCTGCAAAACGGGTTTCATACTCCGTCATTACATTCCCTTGAAAATCGCTGCTATGCAGATCGTAGCATACATTTTTTAATAAAAAGCCATTTTGTTCAAAGCCGGTAATCGAAAACTCAAACAATTTTCGGTTATCCGTCTTCATCCAGATTCCGCCCGACCGTTTCAGGATTTTACGATACAGATTCAAAAATCCGTCTGCCGTCAACCGTCGTTTTGCAGTTCCCTTTTTCGGCCAGGGGTCGCTGAAATTCAGATAAATCCGTTCTCCCGTTCCTTCGGGAAACAATTCTGCCAATGTAAGAACATCGCCCCCCACAAACCGCACATTGGTCAGCTCTGCACTTTTCACCCGTTCCATTGCCAGAACAAGCACATCCAGACATTTTTCCACCGCAATGAAATTGATTTGGGGGTGAAGCTCAGCCATTTCTGTTACAAATTTTCCTTTTCCGCAACCAATTTCAATATGCACAGGGTTTTCATTTCCGAATACCTCTGTCCATCCCCCTTGAGGGAGCTCTGTAATCATCAATGCACCGCAGACTTCCATTCGTTCCTCGCGATGGCGTTTTCTTCTCATTCTCATAGGTCTGCCCTCAAATCTTAAAGGAGCTCTTCAGAGAAACAATACGGTTAAACACACATCCCTCTGCCTTTTTGTCAAAGAAGAAATAGCCGTTACGGATAAACTGGAATCGGTCAAATTCACCCTCTACCGCATATTTTTCCACATAGCCCCTGGTGATTTCCAAAGAATAGCGGTTTAACAGCAAGCCGTCCTTTTCCAGAAGATTGTCCTCTGTGACCTGTTCGGGTTCTAAGAATAAATGGTCATATAAACGGAATTCCGCTTCTACCGCATCGGAGGCAGGAACCCACTGAATGACCCCCTTCACCTTCATATCCGCATTTTCCTGACCGGATCTGGTGCCTGGATAATAGGAACAATAAATTTCTTCAATCTCGCCCTTATCGTTTTTCTTATAATCATCGCAATGAATCACATAAGCACCTTTCAGACGGACATCATTGCCGGGATACAGACGGTAATATTTCTTCGGAGGCTCCTCCATGAAATCCTTACTGTCAATATACATTTCCCGTTCAAATTTCACCTGACGGGTTCCAAGCTCCTCGTTTTCCTGATTGTTTTCAATGGATACCATCTCACTCTGACCTTCAGGGTAATTGGTAATAATCAGCTTAATGGGTTTTTCCACCGCCATAATACGGGGATATTTTAATTTTAAATCTTCGCGGACGCAATGCTCGAGTAAGGCATAATCCACCTTGCTCTTGCTCTTTGAAACCCCAATGGTTTCGCAAAAAGCTCTGACCGCCTCAGGAGTATAGCCTCTGCGTCTGAGCCCCGATACGGTAGGCATACGGGGGTCGTCCCATCCGTCTACAATTTTTTCATCCACCAACATTTTCAGCTTTCGCTTACTCATTACGTTGTTAGTAAGCTCCAGTCTTGCAAACTCAATCTGCTTGGGAGGAGTTTCAAATTCACATTCCCGCAGTACCCAATCATAAAGAGGACGGTGATCCTCAAATTCCAGCGTACAAATAGAATGGGTAATTCCCTCCACTGCGTCTTCAATGGGATGAGCAAAATCATACATGGGATAAATGCACCACGCATCCCCTGTTTTATGGTGAGAGGCATGAGCAATCCGATAAATGACCGGATCACGCATATTCATATTGGGAGATGCCATGTCAATATTGGCACGAAGCACCTTTTCTCCATCTGCAAATTCTCCTGCCTTCATCCGTTCAAATAAGTCCAGATTTTCTTCCACCGTTCTGGAGGCATAAGGACTTTTTTTGCCCGGTTCGGTCAAGGTGCCCCGATAGGCACGGGTTTCCTCAGCAGACAGGTCGCACACATAAGCCTTGCCCTTTTTAATCAGCTTTACCGCACATTCGTACATGGTATCAAAATAGGAGGAGGCAAACAGTACCTCACCGTCCCATTGAAATCCTAACCATGCCACATCCTCAATAATAGAATCTACATATTCCGTATCTTCCTTCACAGGATTGGTGTCATCAAAACGCAGATTACACTTTCCGCCGTATTTTTTTGCAGTACCGAAATTTAAGCAAATGGATTTTGCATGACCGATATGCAAATAGCCGTTAGGCTCCGGCGGAAAACGGGTGTGTACACGGTTTCCGTAATAACCGCTCTCGTTATCCTGATCAATCATATTATGAATAAAATTAGATGGCATTACCTTTTCTTCCATACATTCACTTCCTCTGTTTCATTAGAATTTTGCCCTATTATATCATATTATAACACAATTTTTTTCGTTTTTCAATCATAAATAATACAAATTTACAATTATTCCCGCTCATTTTCCAGACATAATGACAAATTCAGTCTGATTTTCGGCTCCAGACGAACCAATGTAACAATTTTATAGGCTCCGTTTCGGTTTTCCGCCATGACTTCATCGGGGGACAAAGAGGCATTTGTTGTCATTCTCCACCGAAACTGATCAAGATATACATTGGTTTGTCCTGCCTTTTGCTTCATGTTACTTCCCTGCGCTCCGTCCGTTACAAACAAAGGCACTCGGGCATACACCGCTTTACACTCCGACTCCAACAATTTCGCACTGTACCGCAAACCGCTTTCGTCTAAAGAATAGGTTTCCATAATACCGCCGCAATTTTTCAGGCAATTTCCCGTATAGGTAATGGTAAATTTCAGTTTCCCCTCTTTTTCTTCTACAATGGATAATGCATACTTGATTCCTGTTAAATCAGCCAGATATTGAACGCCGCCCTCTCCGTCATCCCAACCGATACCGATGGAAGCAGAGAAGGGTTTTCCTCCTTCGGGCACGGCCCCTTTCCCAAAGGGAACAGACAACCCCAGGTTTTCAGGAATTCCTTGTTTCTGAATTCTTCCCAATCCCGTTGCATCCCAGTCCGATTCGCCATTTGCATCAATTTGGATACTGTAACCACAGCTATTGGCAAAAATCTGATGGAATTTCGAGCTAAAAGAAAGGATATATCCCCCCCTTTCGCAAGGAGCGGGGTGCTCGGGCAAATCCTCATGAGCAAACAAAACTGCACCAATTAAAGATGTCGCCGCAGAAATCCTGTCTTTTTCATAAGGATAGCCGATTTCAGAATACCGATTGAGGTTGTGACAGTTTAAACTTTTTTGCACAGATTCTGCTGCCAGCCGTGCTCCCCGACGCATTCTTCCTGCCAGCACGAAGTTTCCTTCCTCTGCCTGTTTTCCCGCCTCGTATTCCAAAACAGATGCAAGCAAGGTTTCGTGAAAGAAAGCTTGATTGGACCGACCTCCGTAGGGAAGCTGTCCTGTTGCCGATTGGGTCATAAGAGACCATACCCCGGCACGTCGCAACCCCTCACCAAAGGAACTCCCTCCGAAGTGTTCCGTAAGCTGAAGCTGAAAACGGACAAAAAGGTCATCAAATGCAGAAAAATATTCCGAACCTTCATTGTTCTGAACCATTCCGTTTTCATCCGACTTTGCGGCTTGCAGGCTCAGGTACTCTTTACAGGATTCTGTTGTATCACAAATTCCTTCTTTGGAACTTAACATTTTTGCCCAGTCCCCATTCATGTCGATTTCTTTTATCAGAAAAAGAACCAATCTCAATTCCTTCGTCGCAATATCCGATGTTGGATTGCCGCTATATTCAGAAAGTTCTTCACAAGCTCGGATCAACATCTCACAAAACCGAGCTTGAAGGTTTGTCTTTCTTCCGTTGGAAAGAAGAACCGCTAAAACAGACATCAATCGGCAATAAGCTTGTAAATCCTCCTTCGGGTCACAAACCCTTTCCAAATCATATTCTCCAAGCAACTGTTCCATCAAGTCAAGATAGTCGGATTTTTGCAAGCCTTTCATTTCCTCTTGAGGCAACCCTTGCAGATATTCTTCTATTTTGGTCCATTGCTGTTTCGGTATCTGAAAATGCATCTAATTCCTCCCTATCTGACCTCAATTTTTTCAATTCGTATTCCAAATTCATGATGATTCACATCTCTGCCCATAATATCTTCCATTCTGTGCACCGCAAACTGAATGGGTTTCACATTACTGTCTAAAGATAAGAAAGAAAGAGCCTTGGGCAATTTACTCTCCTCAAACGGATTTACCGTATCTGAGCTTATCCCAATAGAAGTAATGGTTGTAATTGTATCCTCTAAAGGAATATAATAGGCTCCGTCGTCGTACCGTTCCGGCTGAACAGGAGCACGGTCATTAACAGATATTTTCACCCCGCTCCGTTCCGGTTCTCCGGTGTGCAATATCAGCCAATCCCCTGAGGGCATTCTGATATTCTTGATTTTTGACTCTGTCCCTGTATAGTTAGAATAAAAATTCACTAAAGTATTTTGATAAGTCGTATTCTCCATTTCCTCTACATACCGCAAATGAGAAAATTCTATTTTCCGGAATTCATGATTATAATCAGGTCCCAATTCCTCCATCTTCTGCCATTGATCTCCTCGCCGGCATAACCAAAGGGGTTCACAGCCGCGTTCCGAAAACCATGCCGTAAATTCCAGTACCGGCTGAATTTCTATCATTGAACATTCGGAGGGAACGGATAGATAAAATTGTTCTTGATCCCCTTGGTACAGATTATTAAAAAAGTCATACCGTTGATCTGATATTAAGTGTTGTTCTCCATTGAAACACCTTACTCCTAACCGTACCGTACTTTTTAAATCCCGTACAGCATCAAAGCAAAGCCAAGGGGAGCCATGGTTTTTTAGCGTTATCTCTATACCGTCCGAAGCTTGTCTCCAAGAATAAGAAACCTTGTATTCCTTTAATTCTTCAGGATATTGCAAGCCCTGTACATCAACCCCTCTTTGATACAAATAAACAGGATTTTCTTTTTCCATTGCAATTAATGTTCCATATTCTTTTAACTGCCGGCTAAGCACATAAGGCTGACCGGTATCTTCGGTACTTAGTTTCAAATCCGGCCGGTATAATGGATAGTTATAGTATTGCCAAGTATATTGCAACACTCCTTCTAAATCAGATACATATACTGCTGCATTCTCCGGCAAATGTGCAATCACTTGGGGCACTTGTCTTTTCACAGAAGCTTCCTTTTCAAAATAAGAACTCTGTATATACCCCACCTGAAAAAGAAACAGTGCTCCCAGTGCAAAAAGGCAAAGACTGCGGCGACGATACCCTATGAAGAAAACGAGTCCCGTCATCAAAGCAAAAAACAAAGCTACCCACCAAAACTCAAAATGATGCAACCACATTCGGTATAAGAACATTCCAACTGAATTCATAATTCCGCCATCTAATCCAAGAGTAGCGTTGCTGTATAAAATACCGGTGACAATGACACTTCCGAAAGAAAGAATCCAAATCCACCAGGGAAACCGAACTTTATCCCAGCCGGAAAACAAAGCCAACAGTAACAGCGGAACCACAACATCAATATAACGTCCATATAAAATATGAACGGGTCTTTCATGATGGCTCATATAAAACGCCGAAAGACACCACATGAAAAAAAAGCTGCTTAAAATAAAAACCCAAACACCCCAGCCTTTTTCCCGTTTATAAATCGCCGTTATCCCTCGATATATAGAAACAGAAATCATACCAAAAGTAGCCCAAAATAAATAACAAAAATGGGAAATCATCGTTGTCACAAAGGAACCGATTCCTTGAATGGAGAAAAAGCGTTTGATTTGGTTCAGCACATGGCCGGCTCCCACATGATTTCTGTCTGACAATAATACCATAACAGTACAACCAATCAACAATATACCGATCAAACCACCTATCAGCAATTCCTTCTTTTTATCCCAAAACAAAACCACAGCCGTCACCAACGCACCGATCCCTATAGCAAGTCCTCTGGCATGAGTGAAAACAATCCAAACACATAACACAAGTAATAATATCCAAAGTCTTATCTGATTTCTGTTCTTCCACAAGGAGCAGAAACAACCGGTTATGCCTAATAACAAAAGGGTAAACCAAATTTCTGAAAGTGCCAGCTGTACATAAGAAGTAACAGTAGGATAAAGAGATGCCAAAACTGCAATCCCCATTCTCTTGATTACATCTTTTTCGTTGCAGAAATATCCGCTCAGGTGATACAGAAAAACAGGAATAAAGGCTCCTATGATAACATTTATCTTAATAATGACAGGATATGCTTGCAGTATGTCCTCTGTCAATAAAAAAATCGGAGCAAGCAACAAGCTATAACCCGGAGAATAGTGTAAGTGGTCGCCTGCTTTCCCGGCAATTATTTTTGCCCAGCCAATATATCCTGCCTCATCAGGATAGATAAGCGGTACTGTTGCGTCTTTACTCAACCATCCCAAAAACAGTAAAAAAGAGAAAAATAATAACCCTTTTGCAATTCGATCCGTTCTCATTCCTTTATCCATTTTTCGTTCTCCTCCTTATTGCAGATCCTCCCCAACCATAATGCGGTCAATCCATATTCCGTAGGAACAAAAATCCAAACGAAGTCCAAATAATTTATCCATTCCCCGTACAAACAAAGAGATTGGTTTGCAAGGTGAATCTGCCCGTAAAAATCCAAAAATTTCGGGCACTCCTGCCACGATGGCAGGTACGGTTGTTTCACTTGTGACGGTAATCTGGTCAATTTCCGTAATACCGTTAAGAGAAAAACAATAGGAGTTTCCTCCTCTTTTTTCTAACGAAAGATCCTGTCCATTTACTGATACTGATACATTGTTTGCCTGTCCTTTGGAGTATAAAATCAAGCTTTTTCCGGAAACATCCCATCCAAGATGATCAAACACCGTTTGCCCTGTGCTGTAACCACGAAACATTCCTTCGGTTTGACGGGGATAGCCTTCTGTATCCAGCAAAGTAAACTGTTTTTCTTCAGGTTGTGTAAGTGCAAAATTTAGAATATTTCCCTTTTCTGCCGTCACCTGGGTGCAAGATGATGTAATCACTTGGGACAAATCAACACAAGGGCTGATTTGCACACGGGAAATACCATCCTTTAAGGTAAGGGGAATTTCCAATTCTAAGGTTTCGCCCTCATATACATTTCGGGGCAAATCCACTCGAAACTGCTCTTCTGCGCCGTCAGAGGTAACCCAAACCACAAGTCTGACACAATCTTCCAGCTCTTCCGCACCGTTATAGCATAGCCATGGTCCGCCTGTATTCTTTACAAAAAGGGTCAGACTGTTTTTGTTCCAACCTGTAATGGTAACCTCACCCGAAAGGGGTTGTTTTTCTCCTTCCTTTCGGCAAAGATATAAGGTGTCATAAGTTTCACTTCCCAGTAAGACGCCTTCCTTTTCTTGTGTTAACAAAGCATCTGCACCCTCCGAAAGCTGTAATTCAGGTTTTAAGGTGAGCAGATGATACACTCCCCAAGGATAGCCCATGGTATCTCCTTCCAAGGGTTTTGCAAAAACCTTATCCTCCGCCAACTCCAC
>JAZURC010000155.1:0-4098 GCA_045606005.1 Clostridia bacterium | reverse complement strand
TCACTGCCACCACCTGCATTTCATTTCTTGTTGCAGAGGATACCAAGGCCCGACCTGTGCTTTTTGTAAACCCTGTTTTTACACCGTCACAGCCCTCATACATCCGCAACATTTTGTTATGATTCACCAGTTTTTTATCGTATTCCCGACCGGGCCATGGAATATTTCGTTCTTCGGTACTAACTATTTCACGAAACTGTTCATTTTCCAATGCATAACAAGCAATCAATGCCAAATCGTAAGCAGTAGTATAATGCCCATCCTCCGGTAATCCATTGGGATTAACAAAATGAGTCTGCAAAGCACCAATCCCTTTCGCCTTCTCGTTCATCATCCGGCAAAAATTATCAACCGTTCCTCCCACATACTCTGCTAATGCCACTGCAGCATCATTTCCGGAATTTAGCATCAATCCGTAAAGAAGGTTTTCTACAGTAATGGTCTCTCCTTCCACCAGCCACATAGAGGACCCTTCTACTCCAACTGCATTGTTTCCTATTTTCACCAATTCATGAAGCTCTGCATTTTCCAACGTAACAACAGCGGTCATAATTTTTGTGGTGCTTGCCATTCCAAGTTGCTCATACGCATTGGATTCATACAACACCTTCCGTGTCCCTTGTTCCATTACCACTGCCGACTGTGCCGAATAACAAAACCCTTTTATAGGAACTAAGAATAGTAACATCAATATCCATAAACTCTGTTTCAACAGAACAATCACCTGCCCTCATTTAAGAATATGAGCAGGTGATAGGGTTTATTCTTCTGACTGTTCTTTGTTTGCTTTTTTAGACGTAATGGCAGAACTGATTTTCTCTACCGCATCCGGAATATAATCCACCAGCTTGTCAATGGGGTTGTCCTGATTGACAGGCATCAGCTTAATCTGATTTTTCCCAACAATCATAAACGCCACCGGTTGAATTGAAACTCCTGCACCGCTTCCTCCACCAAAGAGATTGCTGTTATCCGGTGCTTTCACCTTATCCGGAGTATGAAACTCGGAGCCACCTGCCGCAAAACCAAAGCTTACTTTAGAAATCGGAATAATCACTGTACCATCTGCAGTTTCTACAGGGGAACCTACAATGGTGTTGACATCTACCATTTCCTTAATGCTTTGCATTGCAGTTGCCATCAAACCTTGAATTGGATGATCAGACATTGCTATAACCACCTTTCTTATCTACAACTCATGTTTAATATGAGCCAAAATGATGTAATCTATACTTTTATTATACACTAAAAAAAACAAAAGTGCAAGTATATTCTTGAAAAAAATTCCAATTCATGAATAAACCTGTTTTTTTCTGTCCAAAATACCAATATCAACAATAAAGGAGAGGTCGTCATGATTTACGGAAAATCCAGAAATGTAGTCGTCATTCAGAATATTGATTCATCCTATGTGGAACAAGCAATTCTGATTTTAAAAAAGAATCCGGGCAGCAAGGAGTTTTACGCTTCAGAGGAGGGAATCGTTAAAGAAGCACAACGAATTATTGAACAATATAATCAAAATCAAATTACTCCGCAAAAAAACAAACCCCCTCGCTTTTTGGGATATTTGCTCATCGCCGCTGCAGCTGTTGTTTCCTGTATCTTATATTTGGTTTTTTAAATAATAAAAATGAGGTTGTCAAATGACAGCCTCATTTTTATTTAGTGATGTCTGGCAGGTTCCTTTTCGCGAAACAGCAAGGTGATTGCCCAAAGTCCCGCAAGTCCTACCAGAGAGAAGATAATTCTGCTGATTGCAGCTCCCTGACCGCCAAACAGAGAACCTACCAAATCAAATCCAAACAAACCGATAGATCCCCAGTTCAACGCACCGATAATGATCAATACCAAAGATAAATTATCAAGCATTGCAATATCTCCTTTTCATTTAAACTCTTTGATTCATAAATCATTATGTGCAATTTTCTTATTTTTATTCAATTTCAGACATTCTGCTAAAAAAAATACCGGAATGGTCAGAAAAAACCAAAGGACAGAATAGAGCAAGCTAATCTGTCCCAATACATTGAATTTCAAATTGGAGTAATCCCAAACACTCCACCGAAGCCAAAGATTGACCAAACAGCCTGTCATAAATTCAATTACCGTTATCAAACAGGTGCCTGCCAAACACCGAATCCACAAAATCCGATGCTTTAATCTTTGGTTCAGCCTGTATAGCAGAGAAAAACACAACCCGCCTGTGATCCCCATTGTCCAATGGGTATATCCGCGCCACAAAAGCTCAATCAGGTTATACCCTGCTGCACCGATACAAAATAGTTTTAAAAATCGTTTCATTGTCTCACCAAGTTTTTTCTCTTAGTGTAGGCAATTTTTCAAAAATAATACTACAACCGAACGGAAATTCCCCGTTCGTTTAAATAGTTCTTCAAGTCAGAAATAGCAATTTCATTATAATGGAACAAAGATGCAGCCAATACCGCCTCTGCGCCGCCCTCTGTAATCGCATCGTAAAAATGCTCCATTTTTCCTGCTCCGCCCGATGCAATGACGGGAATATCCACCAAATCAGAAATTTTTCTGGTTAAGGCAATATCATAGCCGTTTTTGGTACCGTCGCAATCCATGCTGGTAAGCAGAATTTCTCCTGCTCCCAGACGATATACTTCTTCTGCCCAGGAGAGGGCATCAATGCCGGTATTCACCCGACCGCCATTTAAGTAAACCTCCCACTTATCCTCCTTGGGGTTTCGTTTTGCATCAATGGCAACCACAACACATTGACTTCCGAATTTATCTGCCGCCTCACGAATCAGGGTGGGATTTTTAATGGCTGCAGAATTGACGGAAATCTTATCCGCCCCTTCTCTTAAAATCGCTTTAAAATCCTCAACTGTACGGATTCCTCCGCCAACAGTAAAAGGAATAAACACGGTTTCTGCAACCTTTCTGACCAGATCAAGAATGATATTACGAGAATCAGAGGAGGCGGTAATATCCAAAAACACAAGCTCGTCCGCTCCTGCCTTGTCGTATGCCGCACCAACCTGTACAGGGTCCCCTGCATCACGCAAATTGACAAAATTCACTCCCTTTACCACACGACCCTGATGAACATCCAAACAGGGGATGACTCGTTTTGCATGCATCTAAATTTCCCCCATTTCTACAAAATTCTTCAAAATCTGAAGTCCCACCGTTCCGCTTTTTTCGGGATGAAACTGTGCCGCCATAACATTGTCCTTCTCTACCGCAACAGGAAGTTCAATCCCATAATCAGTGGTAGCGGCAATGATGGTGTGATCGGAAGGTTCCATATAATACGAATGAACAAAATACACAAAAGGCTGTTGCCCAAGTCCTCTTAAAAATCCCTTTTCCTTTCGGATATTCAGCTGATTCCAACCCATATGGGGAATTTTCAAACCTTGTCCGCCGGAAATTTTTGCAATTTTACCGGACAGAATACCAAGCCCCTTTACATCAGGACTTTCCTCGCTTTCTTCAAACAACAGTTGTAGCCCCAGACATATTCCCAAAAAGGGTTTTCCGGACTCAACCACCTTTTGAATAGTTTCATCCAAACCACGATTTTTTAACTGTTCCATTGCTTCACCAAAAGCACCCACTCCGGGCAAAATCACTCGTTCTGCGGATAAGATTTCGGATTCCTCTGAGGTAATCACTGCTTCATATCCCAAAAATTCCAGTGCTTTCTGGACACTTCGCAAGTTTCCAGCATCATAATCAATTATTACAATCATGGCACGTCACCTACGCAAGTGTTACTTTAAAATAATGCTTCTTACCCTTTTTCACCATCAGACCTTCTACACCAAAATCTGCTTTTGTAAATTCATGGTCAATAGAAGTAATCTTTTCGTCATTGACAGTGAGTCCCCCTTGGGTAATCAACCGTCTGCCTTCACCTCTGGAAGGAACAATACCGGTATTGGAAATCAAATCCAAAGCCGTAATAGTTTCAAAATCAGCAGCAATGGTTTTGGTGGGAACGTCCGCTGTAGGACCGCCTGCTTCAAACAAGGCTTGTGCTGCCGCCTGTGCTTTTTCTGCTTCTTCTTTTCCATGTACCAAAGCGGTTACTTCATACGCCAAAATCTGTTTCGCTGT
>JAZURC010000154.1:0-5958 GCA_045606005.1 Clostridia bacterium | reverse complement strand
TGCCATTCCCGATCACCCCGGTGCAATGGCAAAGATTCTTTCTGTTTTGTCTGACAAAGCTGTGGATGTGGAATACACATACGCGTTTTTGTCCCGAAAGGAACAGGAAGCAACCATGATTTTCCGTGTAAACGATAACGAACAGGCAAAAAATGCCCTTACGGACGCTGGAATCAAAATTTTACAAAAAGCAGAGCTATTCTGATACGCACAATACAAAATTTAAAACAAAAAATCGAGGATTTTTATCCTCGATTTTTTTAAGATTATAACAGTTCTCCCTCAATCTCAACAATTTCCCCAATGGGAATTTCCGTTTCATCATCCGTAATAAGCACTCCTTCAAATTGCAAAAGCTTCTTTACGGTTCCCGAAAAAACCCTGTATGCACCCCCCGACTTTTTGGCATCAGGTACAAAAAAGGTGACAGTCACCCGTGGTTTTTCATCCAGATGCTCCTGCAAATAAAGAAGCTTTCTGTTCAGCTCCTCCTGTTCGTATTCGTCAAGCTCCACATACCCCTCTGTCAGTCTGGCAGTTTCTTTTACTGCATCGTCATGACCGGTCAAAGCGGCAAAGGGAGCAAATTGCGCCGCACGGTCTGACACGGACATCCGTTTTCTCGTTTTGGATTGATGATGAGGTAATTGAATAATATCATCGTATTCCATAGCACCCTCCTATGCCTTATGACCGCCGATTTGCTTATTACGGTCGACGGTGGTTGCTCCTTCCTGAAGGTTGGTCCCCTTCAGAACAGCATTTTTTCCAAATCGTTTTTTCAGTTCTATGGTCGTTTCCTGTATTTTCCGTTCTTTATAAAGTTGTTTGTCCCGTTTTTCATAATCGGTAAACAAATCAAGCTGTTCTGCAGTCTTTGAAACGGTCAGTTCCTCGGATACCACATGATTTGCCACCAGATTGACCCGTCTGACCAGTAATTTGGGGTCCACAATGCGGTCAAACAGCTCCATGACCGCCTTCATAATCAGCATAGTTGAGGAGGTCTGCCCTTCAAGATTCACAGTTCCGTGAGCATGCTTGGGAATGTTTCTCCCGTAATGGTCGGTCACCACTTCTCCCTGATAATATTGGCTGATTTCGGGATTAGTCAGGTTTTCAATATCATACCCTATCGTCAACACCATCTGATCGGTCACCACTCTTTTTTCTACCAAATCAAGAACAAGCAGTTCCGTCATCTCCCGAACAATCAGCTTTGCTTTTTCAAACTCATAAGGACAATGAAGAACCTGTCCTGCCCCTATGCTTTTATTCTCCGGCCGATATGCCTTTACATCCGCAATGGTGCAAGGCTCCCACCCCCAGGCATGATCAATCAAAAGCTCGGCATTAATACCAAACAGCTTATAAAGCTTATTTTCTCCGTAAGAGGAAAGAGAACATCTTGCAATATCGCCCATGGTATAAAGACGATTTTTCTCCAGCTTTTTTGCATACCCCTTCCCCACTCTCCAAAAATCTGTCAATGGACGATGGCTCCAGAGTTGTTTCCGATAAGACATTTCGTCAAGCTCCGCAATTCTCACACCGTCACTGTCTGCAGGCATTCGCTTTGCTACAATATCCATGGCAATTTTCGCAAGATACATATTGGTTCCGATTCCTGCCGTAGCAGTAATTCCCGTGGTCTGCAGTACATCCCGAATAATTGTCATTGCCAGTTCACGGGCAGTCATCTTATATACACTCAGATAATTGGTAATATCCATAAACACTTCATCTATGGAATACACATGTATATCCTCAGGCGCAATATAGCGAAGATAAACATGATAAATTCGGGTACTCCACTCCATATAAAGTGCCATTCTCGGCGGTGCGATATGATAAGAAAGCTTTAATTCCGGGTGCTCGGTCAGCTCTGTAAAATCAGCAGATTCGCCCGAAAAATTGTGTTGCGGTGCTCTTTTCTTTCGGTCATCATTGACTTCCTCCACTTTTTGTATCACTTCAAACAGCCTCGCTCTCCCTGATATCCCAAAGGATTTTAATGCAGGGGTGACTGCAAGACAAATGGTTTTCTCCGTTCTGGACGCATCTGCAACTACAAGATTTGTAGTCATGGGGTCAAGCCCCCGTTCCATACATTCCACAGAGGCATAAAAGCTTTTTAAATCAATACATAAATAATAACGCATTCCTTCTCCTAACTAAAGTTTACAGAAATTCTCCGTTCCTTTCCAAGAACAATGCTTTTTATCAAAGAACCTTCGTTTACAAAACAGATAACTGTTTTTTTCTTCATTTCTCACTATGCGCAAGGGTTTGTTTTAAAGCGGACTCCTTTGGAATCCCTGCCAATCTCAGCTTGTGAGCATAACGTAACAACTCCGAAAAAGAATCTCCCGGTTCCAAGCCGTTTTGAATCAAATCCTGTCCTGTGACATAAGGCCGTTTCATATATTCTTCAAAAACCGTCAGCCGTTCCCACAAAAATGCTTCCGTCTCCTCACTGGCTTCACGGGGAATTTTCCCCAAACTGTCGCAAACAGCAAGATGAATCAAATCAACCGGCTCTACGGCACTGTCAAACAGCTTATTGGTTGCCTTTACCGAAGAGGAGGCACCTGCCATAACATTGGGCTTCATATGAAGTTCAGACAAATTCAATACATATTGAATCAGTGCCGTTTCCTTTGTGAGTCTTTTCAGGAATGTACGAATCATGGGTAATCCTTCCGTTTCATGCTGATAGGCATGGAATTCACCGTTTTGATAGGTTGTGCAAAGTACTTTCCCGAAATCATGAACCAGGGCAGTCAGCATAAATCCCAAAGGATATTTCACATTTGACCTTCGTTTCGCCGCCTCATCCAGTACCATCATGCTATGGGTCCACACATCTCCTTCTGCGTGATGCTTTCTGTTTTGCTCAATTCCGATTAGTTGCTCCACTTCAGGAAACCAATCCTTTAATTGCCCCATTTTTCTGAGAGTTTCAAAAAACAAGGAAGGTTTTTCTGCCTTCAAAAGTGCTTTCCGCATTTCCTCAAACACCCGCTCGGAGGAAAGGGGCTTTACATCAATAGAGCGGCACAGCTCTACCGTTTCATCCGCCACTGAAAACCCAAACCGAGCGGAAAATTGGGCACAACGAAATACACGGAGAGGATCCTCACTGAAGGCATCATCATTCACATGGCGGAGAATTCCGTTTTTTAAATCCTTTGTACCATTAAAGTGATCCAGTAGTTCTCCTGTCAGGACATCCATCATTAACGCATTGATTGTAAAATCTCTTCGGCTTGCCGCCTTCTCCGTCCCGATAAACGGATCAACCTGAATTTCAAAATCACGGTGTCCATGTCCCGTTGCCCGTTCCTGACGGGGCATGGCAATATCAAGAGAACAACCCTTTAAATTGTAAATCCCAAAGCTTTTTCCGATTTCAATGGGATTGCCAACCGACTGCAAGATTTTCTCCAGCTCCTCTGAGGTGATACCGTGAATCTCAATATCCACATCTTTATTTTCTATATTCAACAGCCGATCCCGTACATATCCGCCTACATAATAAGTACTTCCTCCCTTGTCAGAAACTGCTCTTGCAATCTGCTCTGCATAGGCAATTGTCGTCATTATTGTTTATCACCTGCCCGAAAAAAATGTTTTGTTTCGGCTTTTTTCGGTATTATTTTTCCCCGTAAGAATCAAGGAATACCAAAGCTTGAAAAAAATTGCCTGAAAACCGAAATGTTTCAGGCTGTATCTATCAGAATAATGGCAGTAATTCAGAAGGATGGGAAATAATCAGGTCAGCGCCGTTTTCAATCAATTCCTCCCGTTTTCGAAAGCCCCATAAAACGCCCACAGTGTATGCCCCCAGGGCTTTTCCTGTTTTCATATCAACTCCTGTATCCCCTACATAGACCGTTTCCTCAGGCGCAATGCCAAATTCTTTTAATACATTTTTCGCTCCTGTGGGATCGGGTTTGATGGGAAGTCCCTCCTGTTGCCCGCAACAACGGTCAAATAATTGAGTTCCAAACAGTTTTTCCGTACAAAGAAGCGCAGTAGAATGAGGCTTGTTAGTAACAATTCCAAGCTTGATTCCCTGTTCCTTGAGTTGCATCAGAAGTGGCATCATTCCATCATAAACCTTTGACAGATAGACAGGATTTTCGTTATAGAATTGACGAAAGACCGTAATTGCTTTTTGAAAGGTTTCCTCATCGTCACGGTGATGAAGCTCCAATAGACGATGAACCAGAATGTCTGCTCCGTTCCCTACCAGATATTTATATTCATTTTTATCCTCCGGTGCCTGTAAGCCCACTGCATCCAATGCATTTTTGGAGCAAAAGGCAAGGTCGGCAAGGGTATCCACCAAAGTTCCGTCAAAATCAAATAATGCTGCTTTATACATTTCAATTCATCCTTTTTCATAATAATTAACGATAATATTATATCAGAAAAAGAACAGAAAGTCAATGAAGGAACCTTTTCTATTTTAGGATTTCCACAATATTCTTCTTGTATTTTGTCGAAATTTGTGATATAATTTACATAATAAATAAAAAAGAGAGGGTATTTTATCATGAGGGAAGGAAGAAGAATCAAAAGCAGTATTCCTATGGATATGGTTTCTCCCTTTATTATGCCCACCCGTGTTGGAGCGTCCAATATTTTTTCCGGAACAATCGAGATAGAAAACTGCGAAAAGCTGATTCGTCAGAAAAGAGCAGAGGGCATGAGCGGATTAGGAATGATTCATCTGTTTATGGCAGCTTATATACGAGTTGTTTCCCAACTCCCCGGCATCAACCGTTTTATTCGCGGACAGAGATTATATGCAAGAAACGGAATTGAAATTTGCATGGCAATAAAAAAAGAAATGAAGTTAAATGCACCGGAAACGGTCGTCAAACTGTATGCTTCTCCTGAAGATTCCTTAACCTCCGTCTATCACCAATTGAATCAGGAAATTATAGAAAACAAGCAATCGGGTGACCAAAACAACATGGATGCTGTGGCAAGAATCCTTGTGAATCTTCCCGGTATCTTTTTGAAATTTACTGTTTGGTTTTTAAAGCTTTTGGATTATTTCGGGTTACTCCCCCGTTTTCTTACAAAACTCAGCCCTTTTCATGGGTCCTTGTTTATTACAAATTTAGGTTCTTTGGGCATGCCACCCATTTTTCATCATCTTTATAATTTTGGGAATTTACCTCTGTTTATTTCCATGGGTAAAAAGCGGACAGAATATGTGCTTAACAAAGACGGAATCGCTGAAAAGCGTCGCGTATTGGATTTCACATTGGTTTGCGATGAACGGATTTGCGACGGACATTATTACGCCACTGCCTTCAAACAGTTAAAAAGAATTTTAGAACATCCGGACCAACTTCTCCTCTCTCCCGACTCTGTAGTTGAGGATATTACATAAAAACCAACCTTATCAAACCCGTGTTTATGTGAACTGACAAACCATTGTGCACATAAAGGATCATCCTCTGTCCCTGCTAAAAGAATTTTTCTTTTTCTTATTTGTATGAAAAGGAAAAGACATATATTAAAAAAGAAGATAACAAAAGAAAACAGAAGAAAATCATAGAAAACAGAAAAAAACAGACTTTTTTTATCAATTACAAACCTTGCGTTTTTTTGTAATATCAGGTATAATTAAAAAATCGGGGTGTAGCGCAGTTGGTAGCGCGCCTGCTTTGGGAGCAGGATGTCGCAGGTTCGAATCCTGTCACTCCGACCAAAACCCCATAGTACCCGTAGGGTACTATGGGGTTTTTTGTAAATTATAAAATGGATTTGGCTATCCTGCTTCCAAAGCAGGTTTCCTGTTTTGGTCAACCTTTGAGCATTGGTTCACGATTTACAAGATACTTTTGATTATCTTAAATAACACTTCAAACTCTCCATTTGAGCAAGCATGGTGTAAGTCGGAGGCCAAGCGGTCTTAGGAAGACAAGGCACTTCCAC
>JAZURC010000153.1:0-13122 GCA_045606005.1 Clostridia bacterium | reverse complement strand
ATTACATATACAAATTATTTCTTTTCCGTTATTATCAATTCTGCGGAAAGCAATTATACTCTGTGCATTATCATCATTGCTTATCCATTGAAATCCATTCCAGTTACTGTCATTTTCCCACATACATTTGTTGTTTAAATACAATTCATTCAATTCTTTTACATATTTTTGCATTTTATTATGTGAATCATATTCAAGCAAGTTCCAGTCTAATCCTTTGGCATAATTCCATTCTGAAAATTGTGCAAATTCATTCCCCATAAAGCTTAGTTTCTTTCCGGGATGTGCCATCATATAGCCATAAAAGGTTCGTAAATTATCAAACTTCTCCTCATATTCCCCCGGCATTTTGTTAATCATAGAGCATTTTCCGTGTACCACCTCATCGTGGGAGAGGGGCAAAATATAATTCTCAGAAAATGCATAGGTCAGAGAAAAAGTCAAATTGTTGTGCATTCCCTTTCGGAACAGAGGGTCTGATGACATATAAGAAAGCATATCGTTCATCCAGCCCATATTCCACTTGAAGTTAAACCCAAGTCCGCCGTCAAATCCGGGTTTGGTTACCATGGGAAATGCGGTGGATTCCTCTGCAATCATAAGAACCGAGGAATCAAAAGCAAATGCCGCACTGTTTAACTTTCTTAAAAATTCAATGGCACCGATATTCTGATTCCCGCCGTATTTGTTGGGATGCCACTCCCTGTCCCGTCTGCCGTAATCCAGATACAGCATGGAGGCAACCGCATCCACACGGATGCCGTCAATATGGTACATATCCAGCCAATAGAGTACATTGGAAATCAGAAAGGATTGCACTTCATTTCTTTCGTAATTAAAAATTCTGGTATTCCAGTCGGGATGCTCATTCATCACCGTATCCGAGGATTCATAGCAACAGCTTCCGTCAAACTCATACAAGCCGTTTTCATCCTTGGGAAAATGGGCCCCCACCCAATCTAAAATCACACCAATTCCCGCTTTGTGACACTTATTGACAAAGCTCATGAAATCATGAGGTGTGCCATATCGGGAAGTAGGAGCATAGTACCCCGTTACCTGATATCCCCAGGAAGGATCATATGGATATTCGCTCACAGGCATCAGCTCAATATGGGTATATCCCATTTTCTTTACGTAAGCAATCAGTTCATCTGCCGCTTGCACATAGGAAAAATAATTACCATCTTCATATTTTCGCCAAGAACCCAGATGCACCTCATAAATATTAATTGGCTGTTCCAACGGATTCTTTTCCTTTTTCTGTTTCAGGTATGCACCGTCCTCCCATTGAAATCCGTCCAGAGAATATACCTTGCTGGCATTTTCCGGAGGGGTGCACATGTGAACGCCGTAAGGGTCACTTTTCATCACAAAGGTGCCGTCCTGCCGTTCTACATAATATTTATATTCATCATAAGCTGCAGCGTTTTCCACTTGCTGTTCCCAGATGCCGCAGCCAATCTGCTCCATAGGGGAACACTCTCTGTCCCAATCGTTAAAACGCCCTACCACCCGAACAGATTTGGCATTGGGTGCCCACACACGAAACACAAAGCCTCGGTTTGCTTTATGACAGCCCATAAAGCGATAAGCCTCTACGGAATTGCCCTGATGAAAATCATTTAACTGTGTTGTTAATGTTTTGTTTTTCATACTTCAGCCTCACATTCTGTTCAAGTGCAACATGGTCTTTTCTTTATTATAGCATATTTTTTATAAAAAATAAAGAGGTTTTCTTAGATTTTTTCTGCTTTTTATATAAATTTTTATGAAAAAAAAGAAATTTTTCCGTTTTATTTTCTGTTTTTCGCATAAAATCCTTTCTTTTCTTGTACAAAAAAATGTAATTTTACATATTTCTGTCACAAATTTGGGTATTCCACCCCCAAAAAACAGCAAAAAAGGCAAGTGATTTTTATTATAATAAAGATAATTAAAAAGAAAAGAAGGAATCACTCATGCAAATTACAACCTTTAAAAAACAGGAATCTGTCAGATTCCCCCGAAAAGCACCCGCATTTTTACCCGAACTGTTTTTATGCTTTCTTGTCTCCCGTGCAACCCTGTTCGGACAACCCTTACCTGTCGGCTTGGCTTTGACCGCCGTAGGAGCAAAATCAAAAAAAGGGCGTTGGTTTTGTCTGGCCTCCTCCCTGTGCGGATATTTTACCCTGTCTTTCCATCCAAGATACCCCATTGCGCTTTGTTTATTGGCATTATTTTTATGGATTGATGAAGAGCTGTTCTTTCGCAATTCATTTTTTACAGGAGTCATGGTATCTGCCGCCACCGTCATTTCAGAACTGTATTTTTTAATAAAAAAGGGCGGAATTCCGTATGATATTCTTACCCTTGTACTTTGCACAATCGGAGGATTTTTATGCGTAGGATTCTTTCAGAATGCTTTGCCGATTCTGAAACACCATTCCAGACGGTATCTTCGTCCGAAGGATTCCGTAGCACTTTTGGTTTTACTATGTGCCGCTATAAAAGGACTTCCTGTTATTTCCACTCAACTTTTTAATGCAAATGATACACTTTGTATCATACTTACCTTGATATTTTCCCGATCTGACCGTTTGGAAAATGCCGTAACCGCAGGACTGATTTCTGCCTTTTTAATCAGCCCGGAAAGCCCTGAATTGTTTTCCAGAATGGGGATGTTCGCATTGGCAGGCTTACTGGGAGGAATGTTACATACCTTAGGAAAGCCGGGCATTTGCGGCGGTGCATTACTTTCAGGTTTGCTCACCTCATTAACCACGGGAGAGTTATCCCGACTCTCTGTTTCACCTTTCGATTTTCCTATTGCCTGTCTGATTTTTTTGCTGATTCCAAACAAGTGGATTCAGGCAATGGGTATTTTCCGACTTTATCCGGGTCAATCGGAAAATGAAACACGAATCAAGGAATCCCTTTATCAGCAATTAAAGAACATTTCTGCCGCTTTCCTGCAGCTTTCCTCCTCCGTATTCTCTCTTGCGGGTCAGCCAAACATTAAAACAGATCAAACTCTTTTATTATCTAAAATAGAAGAACGGGTCTGTAATGGTTGCAAATTAAAGGAGCTTTGCTGGGATCATGAATTAAATAGCGAAATGGAACGGCTGATTTGCCATTGCTTTGCGGTAATCGAGCAAAAGGGAACGGTTGCCGAACAGGATGTTCCCATCTATTTTCAAAAGCGATGTAATAATCTTTCAAGATACTTATATGAAACAAACAATCTGTACGAGCTTTATAAAAACGAATTATTCTGGCAAGGCAGACTTGACCGTGCCACTGCTTTTACCATTCGGCAACTGGAAGATGTTTCTGCCGTTGTGGACAGGCTGGCAAATCAGTTAAATCAAAATGTCAGCTTTCATGAAGAACTAACCTTTTCCGTAGCTTGCGAATTGGACCGGTTGGGATTTTCCCCCAAAGAGGTAGAAGTAACAAAAAATTCCGGCGGACGATATGAAGTCCATCTTCGGATTGACAGCTGTCAAATGACAAACGGCTGTAAAGAAATTACCTCCGTATTGAGCCAGTTACTGGAATGTCCCATGGAAAAAACAGAAGGCGACTGCAAATTGGGACAATGCATCATAGGCTTTTCCGAAGCAACTCCTTTTCGGCTCATGCACGCTGTTTCCTCTACACCGCGGGCAGGACAAGCCCTCTCAGGAGATACAGTGGCAGCCCTTTCCCTTCCTGATGGAAATCAGCTGTTACTTTTAAGTGATGGAAAAGGGAGCGGAGATGCCGCTCATTTGCAAAGCTCCGAAACCGTTCGGCTTATCTGCAGATTGCTGTACGCAGGCTTTACTCCGACCTCTGCCGTCCGTCTTGCAAACTCCGTTTTAGGACAGCAACCGGATGAGGAAGGCTTTGCCACCATTGATCTGGTGCTGATTGACCTTTCCAACCCGCGGGCAGATTTTATTAAAAGCGGTGCCTGTGCCACTTATATCAAACGGCAGAATCTTGTAAAACGAATTGAATCTCAATCCTTACCCGCAGGAATTTTAGACGAAGCGGATATGGAGCTGAAATCAGAACAATTACAAAACGGAGATTTGCTTGTCATGCCCAGCGACGGCGTGTCAGATGCTTACTCAGATGAAAAATTTCTGATGAGCGAAATTAGTCGTCTGTCCCGTCAGAACTCTCCCCGCCAGCTTACAGCAGCCCTTTTGGATTCCGCCAAACAACAAAAAGGCAACACCGCATGGGACGATATGACGGTTGTAGCAGCAAGAATCATAAAAAAATAAAATAACTACAGGAGTTGCAGCAAAACAAAATCGTTTTGCTACTGCTCCTTTTCTCTTGCAATTAAAGTAAACTCATGATATAATAAAAGAAAAACATTGTGAGGAATATTTGTGAAAAAAAGACTGGATAATTTAATTGCCAACGCAGGGCTCGCCACCCGCTCAGAAGCAAAAAAGCTGATTCGCAGCAAGCGTGTAACGGCAGACGGAACAATCATCTCCGACCCTGCTGCAAAATTCGACCCGAAGGAAACGGTGCTGGCGTTAGACGGTACTCCCCTGCAGATTCGTACGCATATTTATCTGATGATGAACAAGCCTGCAGGAGTGGTTTGTGCCACAGAAGATAATGTGTGTTCTACCGTATGCGATTTATTGCCGGAAGAATATCAGCATTTTTCCCCTTATCCGGTAGGAAGGTTGGATAAAGATACAGAAGGCTTCGTTTTGTTGTCCAACGATGGAGACCTTGCCCACCGTGTGATTTCCCCTAAAAATCATGTTCCCAAACGGTACTACGCCAAAATAGAAGGCTCCCTCACCCAACAACACAAAGAACAATTCGCCCAAGGTGTGACATTAGAAGACGGATATGTGACCATGCCTGCAGAATTGTTCCTTCTTTCCCAGGGTGAAATCGAACTAATCATCTATGAAGGAAAATTTCATCAGGTCAAGCGGATGTTTGAAGCGATCGGATGTAAGGTCACCTATTTAAAACGGCTGGAAATCGGTCCCCTTGTACTGGATAACAATCTTGCTTTGGGAGAAGTGCGGGAGTTGACAGAGCAAGAACTGGAAGCTCTGAAAAATTGTTCTGTGACAGAGGAGTGAAAGTTGGTAAAAAATTCCAAATTGTGCAACTTGGCTACAAACACCATATATATCAGGATATGTTTGCACATCCGGTTGTATTCTTTATGCAAAGTTACTAAAATATTTTTTTGAATTTTGTGTAAAAAAGGTATGTCTTTTTTTATTATTTTATGATATAGTATTATCATAGATTTATTTATGTCGTAAAGGCATTATGACACAATATAGTAGGAGGTATTTTTATGTCAGAGTTAAATCTTAAAAACATCTATAAAATTTACTCAGGAGGAGTAACCGCGGTAAGTGATTTCTGCCTGGATATTGCAGACAAAGAATTTATCGTATTGGTTGGACCTTCCGGTTGCGGTAAGTCCACCACACTGCGTATGATCGCAGGTCTGGAAGAAATTTCTTCCGGTGAACTGTACATCGACGGCAAGCTGGTTAACGATATGGCTCCCAAGGATCGTGACATTGCAATGGTATTCCAAAACTATGCACTGTATCCCCACATGAGTGTATTTGATAACATGGCTTTCGGTCTGAAACTGCGTAAAATCGCAAAGGATGAAATCAAACGCCGTGTAACAGAAGCTGCTAAAATTTTGGGTATTGAACATTTGTTGGACAGAAAGCCCAAAGCTTTGTCCGGCGGTCAGCGTCAGAGAGTTGCGCTGGGTCGTGCTATTGTTCGTGAACCTAAAGTATTCCTGATGGACGAACCCCTGTCCAACCTGGATGCTAAGCTGAGAGTTCAGATGAGAAGTGAAATCAGCAAGCTGCATACCAAACTGCAAACCACTTTCATCTATGTAACACATGACCAGACAGAAGCTATGACCATGGGTACCCGTATTGTCGTTATGAAGGACGGTTTCATCCAGCAGGTTGATTCTCCTCAGGTTCTGTACGATAAACCCGCTAACCTGTTCGTTGCAGGCTTCATGGGTAGCCCCCAGATGAACTTCTTTGATGTTGTTCTGAACGAAGAAGGCGGAAAGTACACCCTGTCCTTTGGCAATACCAAAATTGTTCTGCCTGAAGGCAAAGTAACTGACGAACTGAAGGAATATATCGGCAAGACCATGGTAATGGGTCTGCGGCCCGAAGGAATTCATGACGAAGAAAGCTACTTGTCTGCATTTCCTGAAAGCATCGTAACAGCTGAAGTTACGGTAACAGAAATGATGGGCTCTGAAACCTATCTGTATCTGACTACCGAAGGCAGCAACTATGTTGCAAGAGTAAATCCCAGATCCACCTCCAGAGTAGGAGATGTCATCAAAGTTGCTTTTGATATGACTAAGGTTCATCTGTTTGATAAGGAAACAGAAAAAGCAGTTATTCACTAAAATTTTAAAAATGTAAGGAGGATGTAAATATATTTTGCATCCTCTTTTTCTTTTGCAAAAAAGAAGATAAATTTGTAAAAAAAGAATTGACAAATCATGAATTTTATGCTACAATATTAAGTGCATGAAAAATCATGCCCGAGTGGGGGAACTGGCAGACGCCCGGGACTTAAAATCCCGTGAGAAGTGATTCTCGTACCGGTTCGATTCCGGTCTCGGGCACCAAAAACCCTCGTACTTATCAGTACGGGGATTTTTTTATAACGAAAAAGAGGCAGTAGCAAAACGAAATCATTTTGCTACTGCCCCCTTATAATTATCTAAGATTAAGTCGTTTTTTCATTATACTTAAGCTGTCCACCTTTTCAACAGAAATGGTCTGATTTTGTTTGAGTTCAAAAATCGCATTATCTTTGTTATTGAAAACAATTCTGAACCATCTTACAATATGGAAAAACGGGTACAAAACAGGTGCTTTGTCAAGAATTTTATAATATTTCTTCATTGTGGCATAGGGCATAAACACTCGATGGAAAAAGTATTTAAGCTTACTTTGTGAATACTCATTCATTCCAACCCTATTTTCCATAGTTCCATATACTCCACCACTTAAAATGTACTGTTCCATCATTTTTGTGGTTTTGGTGTGGGCACATCCCTCAGCCCAGACATTTGACAAATTCTCTATTTCCGTTGCAAATTTCACAAGGTCTGCTTCCTTTAATAATGGCAAAAGCTTTTTTGCGTCTAAATTAAGGTTTTTCTTTAAAAGCCAGATGTCAAAGATTGGTCTTATACCGCACCCACCTCTTAAAAAGTGATATGCAGCATGGGAAATTATGTGAAAATACAAAAACTCATCGCTGACTTGGTAACGGCTTTCTTCGCCCCCGACAGGACGGGCAAAGTCCCATACTCTTGAGAGCACTTTATTAAAGTCAGAGTTTCCGCTTATTATGTTAAAATGCAGCTCTATATGGACATTCCCCGGTGTAAACAAGGAAATATCATGGGGGCTTCGTTTTCCGTCACTTTTATATTTTAGCTTTTGGGTGAGTAACGCCACAATTTCTTCAATGCATTCTTCTTCCACAAGAATGTCTATGTCACAACTGGTTCTCAACCATTCTTCAGGGTAATACTTGCGGATTACCGAACCCTTCAGCGGTATAAACTTGATTTTTTCTTCTTCAAAGAATTGACATATTCTTTGATATTCGTAATTATTCTGTTCGTACCTGTAAACTGCAAAAAGCATTGCTCCTGAGAACTTTTTGCTTATTTCATCATTTCCAAGTTTCTGGTTTTTTGAAAGGAAAAAAGTTATGATATGAGCAAGGTCGTGCGCTTCGGCAATTCTATAGATTTCTTCTAAGATTTCACTATTTAAGCTGTCTATAACTTCTTGCTTTACTTCCTTCCCTGTTACGACAGACCCTATCAGAGAAAGCATTAGTACCTCAGCGGTCATATTAAAATTTCTCCTTCAATTATTTAAAACTCTTCTATAATTTCGCAGTCCCAGACATCCACACCACTATCCTGAAATACTTCGCGAAGTCTGTTTTTCAAGTCATCTTTGCTGATACCCTTTTTCAGTATAACCTGCAGAAATCCTCCGCCACCCGCTCCGCATATCATCTTTCCATCAATCAATTCCTCGATGCTTAAGAAAATTTGATTGATACAGGTGTTTGTGCTTCCTGCGTCTATGTGCTGACTTTCCTGCCAATGCTCGTTCAACAACTTGGCAAATCCATCTACATTACCCTTTTCCAATTCAAAACGCATCAAAACCGCAATTCTCTGGATATTATAGTGAGCACCTACCGATGCAGTGTCGTTACAAATGTATTTTGTTATTACTTCTCTTAAAAGATTTCTTGCAAGCCTTCTCTGGCCGGTATAAATGATGCAAAAACGATCATTTAATTCCTTTAAGGTTTCTTTAGAAATTACACACGGTGTGCAGGTAATATCCTGTTTAAGTGCCGGTTGGGTTGTCAGCATTTTAATTCCCGGAGCAAGTCCGCCAACCTGATCCTGCCAACCTCCTCCTGTAGACATAATCTGTTCCATACAAAGTACTTTCTCATAAAGCTCTTCGCGGGTCCAACCTAAACCAAAAGCTTCGTTAATAGCTTTCACACAAGCTCCTGCCAAAATTGAGCTGGTGCCAAGGCCACTTCCCTTTGGAATGTTTCTAACACAAGTATTCATATAAAGTCCGCCACCAAAGCTTGACAAAATGTCATCAAGCTTAATTTTCTCTTCCCTTGGCACAACTCCGCAAGCAATCAAAGCAGCTTTGTGAAGTGCAAATGGGTCTGCGGGGTTGTTACAAGCTTGAATTTCTTCTATATTGTCAAATTCTTTATGTGAGCCGATGTCGGTACTTTCTAAAATTATATAGGGCTTATCTACCTTTTTAATTGTAACTTCAATAGGAAGTTTACCATTAATGGAAATAGCCGCATTCAAAACAGTTCCACCATTTTCCATACAGTATGGCGGAGTATCGCTCCAGCCACCGCCCCAGTTCACACGAACAGGCAATCTCACTACAGTTTCGTCCTGCGCAAAATTCATTTTAGCATACTGAATGCCGTCCTTTGATGCTAAAAGCGTTGCATCACAAATGGTTTTAAGAGCAGTTGCCGCCATTTCATCGCTTATTTTACCATCGGTTAAGAAGCTTAGATAACTGTAAATGCGAATAAGCTCACTAAATTCATCTAAATCGCCAATATCTAATTTCTTAGCCTTTTTCAGAAGATAATTGACGGTTTTATCATCAATTCTATTGTATTTTTCCTTAATTTTTTTGGCTGGGCATTTATTCCGTATGCCGTCTAAAATAGCCTCTGCCACCACCTGTTCATACAGATTTTCCTGCCAAGGAAGTATTGCGGTTACATCAGCCTGATTAAAGCTTTCCATAAGGGAAATCATATCAAACCCTTCTGTGTCGCCATTTACTGTGTGGCTTACAGCCTCTTCAATGGAATCACATACAGGGAAAAGCTTTGCTGTCCATAACGACTCGGCTATTTCCTTGCCAAACCATTTATTCTCCTTAGGATTGTCGCCTACTCCATACATACGCACAACAAATCTGCCGTCGTTTAACTTTAATCCGTGCAAAACTGTACCGTCAGCTACGGTTTCACCGCTCAGAGTAACTCCGGAAATAACACAATTTTTGCCAACTGTACTTCCGCGGTGGATTCGGCTGTCCTCAATATAGCTTCCCTCGCCAACTACACTTTTTCTGCTTACATAGCTGTTGGAAATAGCATATTTGTTGGTATCTATATTACTGCTTATCACAGACTTCCAACCAAGGAAACAGTACTGTTCCATTTCCTCTGTCATAAGAGCTAAAAGCTCTTTTGTAGTACCAAAATGGATGAAACTTGCAGGTGATAGCTGAATAATTTTCATATTGTATTTATGAAGAACATCCCAAAGCTTTGTGCGACAAGCAGCAAGTTCGGGGGTATAATCACCCTCCGGCTTTTCCTTGTAATACTGCTCTAAGGTAGAACTTGATGCTAACGGGTATAAAAAATCTGCATAAAATGACACCTTTGCATCATCGTTTGCAAAAGAATGATAACCTTCTTCAGTTTCAACGAGTTTATAAAGATCTTCTAAAACCTCTGCATTTAAAATAACTGCACCCGTATCTATATCAACATTGCGCCTATCGTCAACAGCTCCCATTTTCGTCAGGGTTTCAACAGTTTGCTTGTGCAGAAAACTACCAACCATACCCTTTTCATCTTTAAGGTAAACACCGTGATTTTTCCCTGTTTCAACATTTTTCTTAATGGATAGTGCTGCAGCACCTGCTCCGTAAAAGTCAATCTGTAACGCATTAAACAGTAGCAGTACATCACCTGAGCAAACAAGCATCCCTTCATTTATTCTCGTTGCTACCATTGACATACCAATCATAAATTCATCAAATAAAGTGGAACGGCTTCCGTCAGGCAACAAGCGTGGTACAGGTGAAAAAAGCTTTCCGCAAGCAGAATACTGTGGTACACGCTTACTATCGCCACCTGAATGTATGCATAAAACACGCTTTCCTTTAAAGGTTTCTTCCTGTTCTCTAATGTAACGAATCACTGAGAATGTGGCACCGCCTGAGCCTATACGCTTCCCACCCAAGTCGGGAATTACTGCAAACTTTGTGCCTTTAGGAACTAAATTTTTTGCCTTCCTATGCTTGATTTGCATCTCGTAGGCTAAAGCCTGTGTCTCATTTGATGCAGTTAAAATGACATAGTCCCATACAGTGAGATTGTCTTTTTTTAATGTGGACATATAATACGAAAGAGCATCGTTATAGGATTGTTGTTCAAACATAGTAGTATATGTTTTCATAGAATATTCTCCTTTTCTTTTATGTTTTGTACATAGAAATTGCTTGTTTAAAACATCATCTGCCTCCAAGCAAAAGGAAACTGCTTATCTTAAACTTTTGAATACATATATTTGATATGTAACAAAGTAAGAGCATTAGTATTGTTTCTATGATTATACTCCTTACTCCGAAAATGCAACTGCTTGTTATTATCGGGAATATTGATTGATTTAAACACTCATTTATCGTATACACACCCAATGACGATCTTCCCAATCGCGCTAATTTGTTGCTCGTTATATGTATTGAATCAAAGAATTCAACCCACAAAATGCACATAGCACAACCTATTGTACCACAAAACAGTCTGCTAGCATTTGCCATAAATTGACCTATTAGGCTTTCGCAATTTAAAAATGTCACTCCGCTTACATATATGAAACTTTCTTTAGTAAACATCTGGAGAGTAACAAAAAACAATACTGTTGTTGCCAATGCACCTATCAGTTTTTTCCTTGTTTCAATTCTTTCTAATTTATTTCGAACTTCTAATAAGCTAAAATAATATCCCATCGCAAAAAACGGGAGTAAAAATTTTACATATACCAAAGTATAGCTGTCCGGTGTAATAAATGATAAGGCAAAACACAAAATAATAGGAATAATATTATCCTTAAGCACAAAATGAACAACTATAAACAATATGTTTAAAAATAAGATTGCCCACAAAAACCAAAACGAGTAGATGCCGGTGTTTAAAAAATCTTTAATATTACTTAAAATATCAGATTTCGATCCGACCATACACAATTTTATGCAATATTTTATTACTATCCAGCATAACAAAGGCACTCCTATAGATATTGTTTTTTTCTTCAAAACCTCTATAGCCTTTTTATTTTTTACACTATACAAAAATACATATCCGCTTATAAATGCAAAAAGAGGCATATGGAAACTGTATATTAATTGAAACAGCCAGTTTTCAAAATACAGCTCTTTTGTAAAAAAGGCATCTCCGCTTCCATATTGTATGCAATGACCCATTACAACCAATATAGTTGCCATTCCCCTAAGCATATCTATAGACACATTTCTATTTATTTTTTCATAGTGTTTATACAACATTTTGCACCTCTTATTTGTTTAGTTGCATTGACTTTATCATTTTATCACACTGTCAATCCATAAATTGCAGGCACTAAAGCAATGATAATTAAATACATAACCAAATCCAGCGGGAAAGAATATTTGAAATAATCGTTAAATTTATACCCAACACTCATACTCATACCCATAGTTGAACTTGCAAGCGGACAACTGCCATAATAATCATCTTTGTTTTATTGTATTCCTCGGTTTTTTCAGGCATAGTATATTCTACATCTTCATCCGTACGGTTGCCCCATATTTTCTCACCCCGTTTGCGTCCGATAAACAGACAGTATAATAAGCCGACAACCAACAAAATTCCACCTACTAATGTAAAGTCAAAAGTCTTAAATACCCTTTCGCCTGTCTCTTCCAAAAGCCCCTGTGCTGTCATTTGCTGGGTAGAACCAACAAGCGTTGATGCACCACCAACAACACAGGCAATAGCAATAGGCATTATTAGGTTTTTCGCCTTAATCTCTGGGTTTGCCTTAGAAATACCTATAATAATTGGAATAAAGATTGCCAAAACTGCTGAGTTTGTTAAAAATGCCGACATAAGGGCGGATACAATATATGTACCTATCATCAGCTTTACCTCAGAACCTTTTGAAATCTTTATAATCCAATTACCAATGGTCTGGGCAAGTCCTGTTTCTGCAATCGCAGCACCAATAACCATAACACCGATTGTCAAAATAACTGTACTCAACGCAAATTGCCCGAAGGCTGTTTTAAAATCGCACACTCCAAAAATAACCATAACTGCACAACCTAAAATTGCAGTTGTCGCCATAGGTAGCCTGTCCCAAATAAACAGAGCAATAAATACAATAAAAATAATTAACGAAATTACATCAATACCCTTTAAATTAATCTCTTTTTTTAATTAATCTTTTCGTATAGTCTTAATATTACAGAAAAATTTCCTTAAATTAAACGCCTCAGTAATTAATTTCCCGTTTGGTCTCAACTCCTTGAAGAAGAACATTGCTATGTAATTTATGAAAATCTGTGTTATCAGCGTTGCGAGACCTGCACCAACAACTCCAAATAATGAAATTAATATGATATTTAGTGTAATATTACACACAACACCTATTGCTCCCATAATCTTTTCATATCAAGTCGGATCGTAGCCATGTCGTTCTGTGAGCCAAGGAGTTGT
>JAZURC010000152.1:0-15945 GCA_045606005.1 Clostridia bacterium | reverse complement strand
AATATCAGCACTTGTAGTCATTGTTGCCATTTGTGTTGAGTGGTGTATGGGATTAGTGTAATTTAAGAATGATTTTTTATTCCTAACTTAACACGAACGTGCCTCTAATAACATTGGCATCTAGATTATACAGTCTTTATAGTAAGATTGTCAAATTTTGGCGAAATTATAAATGCAAAGCTATCAATGCAACTGTATAATATTGCGACAATGCACATATAATGTATTGACAAGGTGTTTGTTCTATGATATTATATATGTAAAGGAGGTTGGTAATATGGCAGCGACAAATGTTACAATGCGTATGGACGAAGAGTTGAAAACTCAACTACAGGAATTAGTTTCAAATCTTGGTATGGATATGACAACATTTTTTACCCTGTCTGCAAAACAGGCAGTTAGGGAACAAAGAATTCCTTTTGATATTTCTTTAAGAGTTCCTAACGCTGAAACGATTGAAGCAATAGAAGAAGTAAAAGCAATGAAGAAAACTCCTTCTCTTGGAAAAACTTATACCAATGTTGATGATATGATGAAGGAGTTATTAAATTGATGTATTCAATTAGACCTACCACAAAATTTCAGAAGGATTTAAAGCGAATTGCAAAAAGAGGATATAATATTTCTCTTCTTACAGAAGTGATTAAAAAGTTAGCAAACGGAGAACAACTTTCGGAAAAGTATAAGGATTATAATTTATTGGGTGAATATGGCGGATGTAGGGAATGTCATATTACGCCGGATTGGTTGTTGATTTATGAGATTGCAGGCGATGAACTAATATTGTATCTTACAAGAACAGGAACACATAGCGATTTATTTTAATCAAAACCGATGCGGAGGATTCTGTCTGCATCGGTTAAGTTTTTATTACTGTCTTGATATGAACTCTCAATAAAACATTGGCATCCAGATTATACAGTCTTTATATGAAGACTGTCGAATATTGTCGAAACTGAAAAGCTCTTTTATGGAGGTTATACATATGGATAACAGAATACAAATATTTGAAAATAAAAAAATAAGAACAGCGTGGAATGAAGAAACAGAAGAATGGTATTTTTCTGTTGTTGATGTGGTATCAGTTTTAACGGATAGCAAAGATCCAACAGCATATTGGAGAAAGTTGAAACAGAGATTAAAAGCTGAGGGAAATGAAACCGTGACAAATTGTCACGGTTTGAAGATGACCGCACCTGATGGTAAAAAACGAATGACAGATGTTGTAGATACGACAAATCTGTTAAGACTTATCCAATCGATACCATCGCCAAAGGCGGAACCTTTTAAAATGTGGCTTGCAGAAGTCGGCAAGGATCGTATTGAGGAAACTATTGATCCTGAACTTGCCATAGATAGGGCGTTGGAAACCTATCTAAAAAAGGGATATGATGAAGAGTGGATTCACCAACGGATATTATCTATAAGGGTACGTAATGAACTGACGGCACAATGGCAACAACATGGGGTTGAGGAAGGTAAAGAATATGCAATTCTTACCGATGAAATAACAAAAGCGTGGTCAGGGATGACAACAAGGAAATATAAAAACCTCAAAGGACTTACAAAAGAAAATTTGAGAGATAACATGAGTACAACCGAACTTATATTGAATATGCTTGCGGAAACATCTACAACAGACATTTCAAAAGAAGAACATCCGCAAGGTTTATCAGAAAATATTAAGGTTGCAAAACGTGGTGGGAATGTTGCTAAGATTGCAAGACAAGCATTAGAAACGGAAACGGGGAAGCCTGCTATTACTCCTCAAAATGCAGCTGAATTAAATAAAGTTGTAGTTGATTTGATTGAGGAAGTTACAGAAAAAAAAGAGTGATTTTTACTCTTAACTTGATACGAAGAATCAAAAAAAAGATTGTCATCCAGATTATACAGTCTTTATAAAATAATTTCATCAGAGATGAAATCGTCGATATGAATTCTTGCAGAATTCTCGATATGTTATCAATGACTCGATATGTGCTTCTCGCTCGATATGTCGCTGATGCGACGAGAAATCATAAAGCATACGAAAAATGAAAATGTCAATAATATTACATAAATAGTAAAGGAGAAATGAAAATGAGTTTTTTAAAAGGAAAAACCGCAATTATCACAGGTGCAGGATATGCTGTCCTTTCAGACGGGAAATGCGGTTCAATCGGTTACGGGATTGCAACTGCCTATGCAAAAGAAGGAGCCAATCTTGTGATTACAGGCAGAAATGTTGCCAAGCTTGAAAAAGCGAAGGAAGAGCTTGAAAAACTGTATGGCATCAAGGTATTGGCACTTTCTGCGGATATTTCAGAAGGGAATGACAATGAGGCAACCGCAAATGAAGTGGTTCAAAAAACCATAGAAGCGTTTGGAAGAATCGATGTTCTGATCAATAACGCCCAGGCGTCGGCATCAGGCGTTACCATTCAGGACCATACAACGGAGCAGTTTCATCTTGCCATGTATTCAGGCTTGTATGCAGCATTTTATTATATGAAAGCGTGCTATCCTTATCTGAAAGAAACCAAGGGAAGTGTGATCAACTTTGCATCAGGGGCAGGGCTTTTTGGGAATTATGGTCAATGCTCTTATGCGGCTGCAAAAGAGGGTATCCGCGGATTAAGCCGTGTTGCCGCAACGGAATGGGCAAAGGATGGAATCAATACCAATGTGATTTGTCCTCTTGCATGGACGGCACAGCTTGAGAATTTTGAAAAAGCATACCCTGATGCGTTTAAGGCAAATGTCCACGTTCCTCCGGCAGGTCATTTCGGCGATGCTGAGCTTGAAATCGGCAGGGTGTGTGTGCAACTGGCTTCCCCTGATTTTAAATACATGAACGGGGAAACCTTAACCCTTGAAGGCGGTATGGGACTCAGACCTTAGATTACACTTTTCGAATCGAAAGGGACAGACAAAAATAATAAGGAGGAAATAACGATGTTAGCGTTATTCGCATTTATCCCTATATTAATTACATTGATTCTTATGTTGGTTTTTAACTGGCCTGCCAAGCGATGCCTGATGCTTTCCTGGGTGGTAGCATTGATTTTCGGCATTTTGTTTTGGAATAATGATATCAAATCATTACTTGCCGGCTCTCTTTATGGAGTGCTCAGTTCTTTGGATGTATTGATTATTATTACAGGCGCCATTTTAGTCATGAATACGCTTAAAATTTCCGGTGCTACCGCCTCTATTAACCGAGGCTTTATGAACATTTGTCCGGACAAACGGGTTCAGACATGCATCATTGGTTTTTCTTTCTGCTCTTTTATAGAAGCAGCAGCGGGCTTTGGTACCCCTGCAGCGTTGGCAGGGCCTTTGCTGGTATGCCTTGGATTTCCGCCAATGGCAGCCGCTATTATTACTCTGGCGTTTGACTCTACTGCCGTTTCTTTTGGAGCGGTGGGCACTCCCGTCACAGCGGCTTTAAATTCTCTGGGGATGGCAGACAATGCTGTGTTTGTTTCAGAGTTTGCTTTTTGGACGGCATTACCTCATGCAATCGTCAGCATAGTATTGCCTCTTTTGGTTTTACTGATCACCACAAAGATATTTAGCAAGGAGAAATCCTTTAAACCTGCCTTGCAGGCGGCGCCATTTGCACTTTTTACAGGGTTGTCCTTTGGGATTCCCCTGCTTGTTATCGCTGTATTGATTGGTTATGAATTTGCCTCGCTGATCGCGGCTTTATTCTCAATATCAGTCACAGTTCTGGCAGCAAAAGCCGGTTTTTTGGTACCCAAACAAACATGGGATTTTGGGGACCCGTCCGAATGGGACAATGAATGGAAGGCGACAAGTGAGGTTTCTCCAATCAAAGAATCGCAAATGCCCTTAATCGTTGCGTGGATACCCTACCTGTTAATCGCCGCTATCCTTGTGATTACCCGTATTCCTCAATTAGGCATAAAAGACCTGCTGACAAGCGGTGCACCCTTTGTCATCAAGATCAATAATATCCTGGGCTTTGAAAATCTTGACTGGAGCCTGAAATGGGCATATCTGCCGGGAACCTTCTTTATCCTGGTTTCTTTGATTACGAATGCATTTCATAAAATGAACAGGGAAATGATAAAACGCTCCTGGACAGACACATTAAAACAAGTTTCAGGTGCAGCCCTTGCTTTGATTTTCGGACTGGCGTTGGTAGAGGTGATGAAATTTGACAACGCTGCGGGCAACAGTATGCTGGACGAAATGGCATCTGCACTTGCTATGGTTGGCAGAAATCTTTTTGTGCTGATTTCTCCGTTTATCGGTGTTTTGGGTGCGTTTGTGTCCGGTTCTGCCACCGTATCCATGAACCTTTTTTCCAACTTACAGTATAACACCGCAACAGCATTAGCCCTACCCCCTGTGTTCATTATTTCTATGCAATGTGTAGGTGCAGCTGTTGGAAATATGGTTTGTATCAACAATGCTGTTGCCGCCAGTGCTACCATAGGTACCACCGGCAGAGAGGGGAAGCTCATTAAAATCAATGTGATTCCCATGGTGATATATACCTTAATTACAGTTGCCATTTTTTCTATAGTCTTAGCACTTGGAATACAGCCGGCATCATAAAAGCTTATCGTTTGAAAGGAACAATAAAAATATGCTCTGGAGTGTATTTTTGATATGGAATGGAATCGTCTTTTTACTGTATGGGATTGATAAGCAAAGAGCCATGGCAGAGGAATGGCGAATTAGCGAAAAAACCCTGCTCCTGTGCGCCTTTTTCTTAGGCGGCGCGGGAGCAGGGCTTGGTATGTCTGTCTTTCGTCATAAAACAAGACAGTTAAAATTTCGCATTTTGATTCCTCTTGCCATTATTTGCAATGGTGCGGTGCTGTATCAACTGATTTCATCCATTCGTTAGCCAAATCAACCCATTGGGCAGCTGCAGGAATGATCATTTCCGGTTCGCTAAAGCAGGAGATTTCATTGGCAAGTGCGATTCCATGCGGGCCTTCGGGGAAAATATGTACCTCACATCGGATTTTGTGGTCCGTTAACGCACGGGCAAAGGTTAAGGTGTTTGCTACAGCTACAACAGGGTCAGTTGCCGTATGCATCAGAAACGCCGGAACGGTGTGTTCATCTACACACAAATCCAAGGAATATTGTTCCAATTCTTTTTGTGTGGGTTTTTCTGTCCCTAAAATTCCATAAAAGCTTGGCATATGGGTACCCAAAACAAAGGGTGTGATGACGGGATAATTAAGCACCATACCCGCAATTTTATTAGAACCGAACGGGATGCCTGCCTTTTCGTAAATGTCTTTTCTGTGCCATAAGGTCCCCAAAGAGGCGCATAAATGTCCTCCTGCAGAAAATCCGCAACCAAAGATGCGGTCAGGATTGATATGATATTCCTCCGCGTGATCCCTGATATGTTTGACTGCCCGGGAGGCATCAATCAGAGGTTGAGGGAAAAGGGCGTGTTCTCCGACGGAATAGTGGAGAACAAAGGTATTGTATCCTTTTGCCAAAAAAGCAAGAGCAACAGGCTCTCCTTCTTTATGAGCGCATACATAACGATACCCTCCTCCCGGAAAGACCAGGAGGGCATCACGGACAAATTCACCCACCTTATCTGCTACAAACACTTCCAAATAAACTTCATGATTTGTTTCACTTAAGGGAATGATTTTATGAATCATAAGGAATCATCTCCATCTGTTTTCTCGCTTCTATTATATAGTATTTCTTAAAAAAAGTCAACTGCAATAATCCTCTAACATACGGGTCAACTCCTCCTCGGATTCCAGATAAATTCCCTCTTGCAGTTTTTTCAGCTCTGTCTCAGACAATAATTCGGGACGGAAATCGTAACAGTCACGCACTTTAGAGGGGTCGTTCTGATAAGTAACCAACAGCTGATTGTCTTTTGCCGTGAGAACAAAATGACAGTCGCATTTTTCCTGACTGATTTTTGCCAGATAAAGATTGTTGTGCTCAAAGGCTTCAAATAAGGTTCCGGGCAAGGCAATCGTGCCCGCCTCCTTGCCCACCCAGGAAGTGGGCATTTTTTCTTCTTGTAAGGTAAAATGACCGCACCCTCCAAAGCTGTAACGGACTAAAAGACGGGTGTTTTCTGTAATGACATTTCTTTGCGATACAGCCACCTGTGTAGGAGTCGCGGCAGCTTTTTGCAGTACGGACGGGGAGGGTGTCAAAATTTTTGCCGTGACAAAGCCTAACAGCAGTCCTGTTCCGCAAACGAGAAATAATACGGTTTTTTTCATACCATCACACCTTTCTGTTCTTAGTTTCCGTCTTTTCTGCGTTCTTATACAAATATTAAAAAAAATGTAACATAAATTTAAAAAAAAACCCCGAAATTTGTGCTATAATATAAAGTAAGACAAGATATAATAATATAGATACAGAATGAATGGGGGTTTACTATGAAACGGTCAGTCAAAATATTTTTGAAATTCTTGCTGATCTTTGTGTTAATTCTGTCTATTCTTGCAGGATGTACGGTAGGAGCTATTATGCTGACTACCAATGATATGTTTACAGAGTTTAATACAGACGACGACATTAACTTGAATTTTACATCTTTTCTGTACTATACAGATGAAAATGGCAATGATGTGGAGTATCATCAGCTGTCCGGAACAGAAAATCGTATCTGGGCGGATATGGAGGATATTTCCCCTTATCTGACAGATGCTATTGTTGCCATCGAGGATGAGCGTTTTTGGAGCCATAAGGGCTTTGACTTAAAGCGTTTTCTGGGTGCAGCATTGAATTACGTGATCAAAAGCGATAATTCCTACGGCGGAAGTACCATTACCCAGCAGTTGATAAAAAACCTGACAGGAGATGACGAGGCCGTCGTCAGCCGTAAGCTGCGGGAAATTATTCGTGCGGTACAGCTGGAACAGCAGCTGGATAAAGAAAGCATTTTGGAATTGTATTTGAATACCATTTATCTGGGACAGGGATGCAACGGTGTAAAAACCGCAGCATATACTTATTTTGGAAAAGATGTCAGCGAGCTGAATCTGGCGGAAGCCGCCTCGATTGCGGGAATTACCCAGTATCCCACTCAGTACGACCCTATTCTGAATCCGGAAGCCAACCTGACCAAGCAACGTGTGGTTTTGGCAAAAATGCTGGAACTTGGATATATCAATGAGCAGGAATATGAGGATGCTCTGGATTATGAAATTCAGTTTGGCGCAGGGGACAGTGACCAAAATCGGATTCAGTCTTATTTTGTAGACGCGGTCATTGATGAAGTGCTGAAGGATTTACAGGAAGAAAAGGGGTATGCTCCCAACTATGCGGCAAAACTGCTCTATAACGGCGGTTTGAAGATTTACACCACCATGGACGCCAGAATTCAGACGATTCTGGAGGAGGAATATGCGGACGATTCTAATTTCGGGACCCCCTCCGGAAAAGAACAGATGGAATCTTCCATGGTCATCATCGATCCTTATACCGGTGAAATTAAGGCACTGATTGGCGGACGGGGAAATAAGGAAAGCAATCGTACCTTAAACCGTGCCACTCAGACCACCCGTCAACCCGGTTCTACCATTAAGCCCATTGCGGTTTACGGCCCTGCTATGGAAGAAGGCTTGATTGGCCCGGGAACAATTATTGTAGACAAAGCCATTACCCTGGGGAACTGGAAACCCAATAATTACGATCATTCTTTCTCCGGTGCGGTCAGCGTTCGTAATGCCATTGCCCGTTCCATCAATATTGTTGCAGTAAAAACGTTGCAAAGATTGGGTGTGGAAACATCCTTCGACTATATGACAGAGCGGTTCCATTTCACCACTCTGGTAAATGAAAGAAAAGAAGAAAACGGCTTTGTGCATACCGACAAGCATCTTGCCGGTTTGGCATTGGGTGGTCTGACAGATGGTGTTACCGTAAAAGAAATGGCTGCAGCATATGCTTCCTTTGCAAACAGTGGGACTCACATCACTCCCCATACCTATACCAAGGTATTGGATGCAGACGGCAATGTGTTACTGGAAAAGACCATAGAAGAAACCTATGTATTCAGTCCTGAAAACAATGCTATGATGATGAGCTGTCTGCGTTCTGTTGTAACGGGCGGTACCGGTACGGCGGCATGGATTGGAAACGGCATTTCCTCTATGGGAAAAACCGGCACAACAGACAATGCTCATGACCTTTGGTTCTGCGGAACTTCTCCCTACTATGCCGGTGCGGTATGGTGCGGATTTGACCAGCCGAAGGACTTGTATCGGTACACTTATGACGGAATCAGCACCTCTATCTGGGGTACCGTTATGCGTCGGGTGCATACAGACCTTGGCCTTGGACCACGGGATTTTGTATGGCCTTCTAATGTCAATTATAACCTGTCTATCAACAATGAAGCAAAATCAGAGGATGAGGATGAGGAGGACGAGGAAGACGAAGAAGAGGAAGAAGGAGACGAAGATGAAGATGAAGATGCAGAAAACCCTTTTCCGTCGGAAGAACCTTTCGAGTCACCAGAGCCTTCTGAAACACCTGTTACCATACCGGATGTAACGCCTTCTCCTCAGGCACCGGAACCTGTCCCGACACCGGAGGTTCCCATAACCGTTCCGGAACAGCCCATTGTGCCTCAAGAGCCGATTGAGCTGCCGGCAGATACACAATAAAAATAAACCCGCAAGGAATCAATCCTTGCGGGCTTTTCATATTATGATTTCTTTTCTTGTAATTTTCGGATGAACTCATCCTTTTTTGCAAGCTCTGCTTCATACGCTTGATTGAGTTGTTCAATATAGGCAATCACAGCCTTTTTGTCAAACCCCAAGGGCGCGGTGGGAAACAATTTTTTCTGTTCCATACGATCCTTCTTTCTTAAAAACACAAGGTTTTTACTTTTTGTTTTTGGCTTTGTATTGATTGAATATTCCTACACTCCAAACTCTTGGAATTGTAGGGATTCATCTCTGTTTCTTCACATTATTCTCTATAATCTGCTCCTATTAAATTACCGCTTAATTGATCAACATAAAATACCATAGGTCCTAACAATCCATCCTGTGTTGTATGAAAAGTGATTTTATATAAGTCTTTCCCAACAATATCAAGTGTATCATCAAAAAGATAGATTGAAGGCTGTGTATCAAATACTACTTCTTCAATTTTAGGATTATCAAAGTTTGTAATTGTTTCAATACTTTTTTTGTCAAGTTTTTTCTTGAGGTTTTCTATTGCGGTTTGCGGAGTTATTTCCAACACTTCTAATGGAGGGGAATATTTCTTACCCCAAGTTGAAAAGACAACAGATTCATTGTTATCCATTTTTTTGTGGTCAATCACATAGAAAGAGCCAAAAATCAAAAACAGCACCAATAAGGCTATACCTATGAAAAAGAGAAACTTTTTCATGTTTATTCCTCCAAACAAAAATAATCTTTCTGTATCTTTTGGGGAACAATGAGAGCATTAAACTGCTCGGTCAGTTCTGCCAAGGCTTTGTGCTCCTCTGTCAGGGGAATCCAAAAATCAGCGGTGATTTCTGCGCCAAATTCTCCTTGAGGAGAAGAGGCTCCCACATTTTTCAGTACATTCTGAAATTTTCCCCAATCCCCGTAACCAACGGTGGCACGGTACAAAACACAGGGCGTCATGGTCACCACAGTTGCCTCATCCAATGCCATTTTGGCACTTTTTCCATAGGCTCTTACCAACCCTCCCGCACCAAGCAGGGTTCCTCCAAAATAACGGGTTACTACAATCATGCAGTCCGTGACTTCTTCACGGGTAATCACGTCCAACACGGGAGGGCCCGCGGTTTTGGCAGGTTCCCCGTCATCAGAAAATCGGGTGATATTGTTTTCCCGTATGGTATAAGCATAGACATGGTGACGGGCATCCCAGTACTTGCTCCGTATGTCATTTAAAATTGAAAGTGCTTCTTCCTCTGTCTGAATCCGAAAGGCTTGGGCAATGAATCGGGAACGCTTTTCCACCAGCTCTGCAACGGCATTTTGTCCAAAGGTTTTATAGGGCTTCATCCGTTTCCTCCTCTGTCAGATAAGGGGCGAGCAGGGACATCAGCTCCCTGTCTGCCACCACTGTCATGACCTGACCGTGTTCCGTAAATTCCTCCTGCTCCACCTTGGTTTTTTCATGAAGCATGGCGGCAATTTTTCCTTCTGAATAGGGAATGCAAACTCTTACACTTCTGCGGACAGGGACCAACCGTTTACGGAGTAAATCCAAAAGGGTATCCACCCCTTCTCCCGTTTTGGCAGAGATGCACACACTGTCTGAAATGTTGGGAAGCTCTCCCTCTGTCTTATCAATCTGGTTAAATACCGTAATGATCACATTTTCCTTGACACCTAATGATGCTAACAGCTTTTGAGCAACCTCCATTTGCAAAGGGTATTCCGGATTGGAGGCGTCTACCACATGAAGCACCACATCTGCATAAATGCTCTCCTCTAAGGTGGAACGGAAGGCTTCCACCAGATGATGGGGAAGCTTTCGGACAAGCCCTACCGTGTCCGTTACCACAATGGGGAAATCTTCAGTCAGCTCCATTCGCTTTACAAGGGGGTCAAGAGTGGCAAACAGTTGGTCTTTTGCAAAAGTGCCTGCATCGGTCAGACAGTTTAACAAAGTGGATTTTCCCGCATTGGTATAGCCCACCAGTGCCACTTGAGGAATTCCTTCTTTTAACCGCTTACTGCGAGTGGTACGGCGGTGCTGCTCTATTTCTTTTAATTCTTCTTTTAATTTGGAAATTCGGGTGCGGATGTGCCGACGGTCTGTTTCCAGACGGGTTTCACCCGGACCTCTTGTGCCGATTCCCGCCCCCTGACGGGACATGGACGCACCCACACCGGACAGTCTGGGCAATAAATATTGCAGTTGTGCCAGTTCCACCTGACATTTTCCCTCTCTTGAGGAGGCACGCCTTGCAAAAATATCTAAAATCAGACGGCTTCGGTCAATGACCGTTACCCCTGAAGCTTCTTCTATGTTTCGTACCTGAGAACCGGACAGTTCATCGTCAAACAGCAAAAAATCCGGTTGTAAGCTTTGGCAAAGCTCACAAACCTCCTGTAATTTTCCGGGGCCAATATAAGTAGCCGCCTCTACGGTCTGTCGGTTTTGCATCACAACGGAAACGGTGTCCACCTCTGCTGCATCAGCTAAGGCTTCCAGTTCTTCCATGGATTGGGTGGTGGATTCCTCCAGCAAATCCCGCCCGCCTGTATTTAATCCTACCAAAATGGCGGTTAACCGTTTTTGTTCTGTTTCCATTAGCGCCTCCTTACTATCACTTGGCAAAAAACAAGTTTTTCGCGGTCTGGACTTTTTAGGGAATAGGGAAAAAAGATTCAGAATGAACAAACTGAGCAAAAGCAAGGTTTTATCTTGCTTTTGGGTACCCGAAGTCGTATGTGGATACGACGAGAGGCGATGTTTGTTTATAGCAAAAAAGAATGAAATCTCGAAAAAACTCAACAGTTTTTTCTTCATTATTCTCTATTGCAACAACTAAAAATATAGTTAAAATTTCTTATTTTCATTAGCATTTTATTCCTTTTTTGCGGTCTGGACTTTTTTACCATTCCCTCTCTAACGCCTCTCCTTAATAATTCTGACCGCTAAGGGCGGACAGTTGGGATAATTGATAAAATCATGGCACAGCACACTGTACTCATGAGGATTCAGGGTTTTTAAAAACGCCATTAAAGCATCCTTTTCTTCAAAACCGCTATCCCCACCGTAATAAATTCCCAGTAACACCATGCCGTCATCTGAAATCATCTCCAATGCTGATAAAATGGCGGCGATGCTGGTGTCTGCATGGGTGCAGATGCTATGGTCTCCTCCGGGAAGATATCCGAAATTAAAGGTGACTGCCTTGACAGGTCCTTCCACATATTGCTTCATATTCTGATGTCCGTCCAAAATCAGGGTAACACGATTGTCAACCCCTGCCTGCTCCAGCCTTTTTCTGGTCGCCTCCAATGCCTGAGGCTGAATATCAAAGGCGGTAATATGTCCCGACTCTCCTACGAGCTGAGCCAAAAACAGGGTATCATGACCGTTTCCTGCTGTGGCATCTATCACTCGGTCACCGTCACAAATGACCTGCTTCATATAACGGTGGGTCACGCCTAATGCATTGGTTTCCATGGAAATTTCACAGCCTTTCCTTCATTGCTTGACATAAATTGTTTCCAAAATGAAGAAATCCTTCACTGTTTGGATGCAGTCCGTCAGTATAAAATGCTTCCTCGTGAGGAATCATATCCTGACAGTCAAGCACCTTCATATTGGGATAAAAGGCTGCTACACGGGCAATGTTTTCCCGAATATTCTGTAGATTTCCCCGCTTCATGGACTGCATTTCGTCTGCACGCCAGACAGGAAGCAGAATGAAGGTGGGAACGGTATGATAAAGAGCATCAATTTTTTTCAGATATGCCGCACAGCTTTTTAAGAAGGTGGACATATTTTCTGTTTTTCCTAATGTATAATCGTTGGTGCCCAATGCCACCGTCACCAAATCGGGGGTAGGCAGGGCTTCCATTCCATTCAGCGTTCCTTCCTGAAAACAAATTCCCCCAACACCGAAATTCCAATGCTCCATTGTAAGACATCGGGAAAGCTGAGCCGGATAGGTGTTTGCCGGATTTTCACCCGTCATCCCCTGAGTAATGGAATCTCCAAGGGCATAATACCGTTTCGGCAGGGGCGCTATGGGTTTGGCATTCCCTTCTGCTACCGCGCTTTTTATGACACAGGAAAGCAGATGAGGGAAATAAACGACCACCTTATGAGGTTGACCGTCCAGAGGAATGGTAACGGGACTTTGTAAGTCGTCGGGGGAAAGAGAAATGACGGGCTGTACCTCGCCGTCAACCACCAGACCAAAGCTTGCAAAAGGGGTGTCCCCGTCTACATATTCCAAAGAGAAGGTAAGGGAGGTTGCGTCTGTTTCTGCTTCCAGACGGATGCCTGTGAAACTATGGGCACGCATGATCCGCCGCTCGCTTTCTGCTTGGTACCAATCAAGCGCCTCCTTGGGCAACCGAGTCAGAAAAATGCCCTTTTCTCTTACTTCCCAATCACAAAAACCATGGAAAAAGGAAGGATTGCATAGATCTGTCATTCCTTTGGTTCCTCCTGTCTTTTAATTTTATAAGAAAGAGTCATAAGACTGTCTGTCAAATGCACGTTTTCCAATGCAACAGAAGGGGGAAGATCCAAATCCACATAAGAGAAATTCAAAATTCCCCGAATTCCGCAGTTAGCCAGGCGTTTCGCCACACCTGCACTTGCCTCCTTGGGCAAGGTCAGAATGGCCACCTGTACCTCATTTTTTGCCATAAATTCTTCCAGACGATCAATGTGATACACCAGTGCACCGCCAATGGTCTGACCCACCAACTCCAGATTAATGTCAAAAATGGCAACCACAGAAAATCCCCGCCGTGCCAAAGCCGGATAATTGGCAAGAGCCTGACCCAGCTTTCCTCCGCCGATAATAATGGTGGAGTTTTGGGTGCGTACCCCTAAAATTTCTCCGATTTCATAGTATAAATACTCTACGTTGTAGCCGTATCCCTGTTGTCCGAATCCTCCGAAGAAATTCAAATCCTGTCGGATTTGCGAGGCGGTGACCCCCATTCTTTTGCTTAATTCTGCCGAAGAAATCCGGTAAATTCCGTCGCGCAACAAGTCACTCAGATACCGATAATATCGGGGTAACCGTTTCACTGTTGCCATAGGTACTTTTTTCTCACTCATTGAGCTTCCTCCTTACTGTTATGGAAACCTAATTTTTTGTAAATTTTTTCTAGTTTATCATTAAAACCCTACATCTTGTGGTTGAAAAAAATGAACCACAAGAAAACAGATTGGTTGAAAAACAACCGTTTTTTGCAAAAGTAATCAACATGTCCACAAAGTTATCCACATTGAAAGGGTGAATTTTCCTTATCTTGTTAAAGTTATCCACATTTTTTTCTGTTATTCTTTTCCAGTTTCTTGAATATTTATCCAAAAAACGGATTTTTTAATATCCTTTTATTTCCATTTTCTGTGGTTTACATAACGTTAGAATGGCAAGGTGGCAAACGCATTTTCGTCAAGAGAGCAAAAGTCCCCTTTTTGTGCCATAAAAAAGCCTGCTGCTCCCACCATAACCCCGTTGTCAGTACAATATCTTGGGCGGGGGCACAAAAATGTAAATCCTTGTTCTTGGCAAGCCTCCGTAAATCGTTGCCGTAAATAACCGTTGGCAGAAACACCTCCTGCCATGACAACGGTTTTTACTCCCTTGGTCTTTGCTGCAGCCAAGGTGTGAGACACCAAAACATCAGCCGCCGCACATTGAAAGGAAGCAGCCACATCTGCTTTGTTTATCGGTTCGCCCTTTTGTTCTGCTTTGTGCATGGTATTAATCACCGCGGTTTTCACTCCGCTGAAGCTGAAATCAAAATTGTCAAATTGTACTCTTGGAAAATCATACGCAAGGGGATTGCCTTCCCGAGCCAACTGCTCCAGTAAAGGGCCTCCCGGATACCCAAGACCGATGGTTCTTGCTACTTTATCAAAGGCTTCTCCTGCCGCATCGTCACGGGTTCTTCCCAGTACTTCAAAATCCACCCAATCGGAGGCGTACACAATATGACTGTGTCCTCCCGATGCCACCAAGCCTACATAGGGAGGGGACAGGTGGGGGTGTTCAATATAATTGGCTGCTAAGTGCGCTTTAATATGATGCACCGCAACCAAAGGTTTTTGTAAAGCATACGCCAACGCTTTTGCATACGAAACACCGACCAGCAAGGCACCGATTAAGCCGGGGCCGTAGGTGACGGCAATGGCGTCAACTTCATCAAAGGATATCTTTGCCTGAGATAAAGCCTCGTTTACCACCTGAGAAATACATTCCAGATGCTTTCTGGAAGCAATTTCGGGAACCACACCGCCGTATAATTTATGCAATTCCGCGGAAGATGCAATAATATCGCTAAGCACGGTTCTTCCGTCCTCGACTACTGCTGCGGCAGTTTCGTCACAGGAAGATTCAATCGCCAGAATTTTCATTTTGTTCCCTCCATTGCATAATCATTGCAGTTTCTCCGTCTCGGTAATATCCTTTTCTGACGGAAATTTCTTCAAATCCAAGGGCTTTGTACAGTCCTCTTGCAGCAACATTGCTCACCCGCACCTCAAGAAAAACCACCTCTGCACCTTGTTTCCTTGCCTGTTCCATAGCAGATACAGTCAGTTGTTTTCCAATTTCTTTTCTTCTGTATTCGGGAAGAACAGCCACCTGTAATACGGTTCCTTCTCCTGCTATGACAGACAACAAGCAAAAGCCCACCGTTGTTTCCCCGACTTTTGCCCCAAGACAAATGGTGTGTTGGGACGTAAGCTCTGCCAAAAGGGAATCCTTTGACCAGGGGTGAGAAAAGCAAACTTTCTCAATTTCATAAAGCTGTTGCAAATCTTCTTTTGTTGCTTCAAACATTAACATAATTCTCTCCGAATACAGCGTTCAATTTCTTCACAGCAGGATACATACTGTTGTAACGAGCCGCCATAAGGGTCTGCAATGTCCCCCTCTCCGCCCAATAGACGGATTTTATCTGCATATTCGGGGCAGACCGTAATCAAAATCTTTTTATGCAGATGGGTCATTACAAACACCACATCCGCCTCTTCCACATCCTTGGGGGTAATCTGATAAGAAAGATGTGAAAAACCGGTGATTCCTAATTGTTCCAATGCCGCTAATGCATATTCGCTCACAGGCTGAGGGGAACAAACCCCCAATCCCCCTGACTTTGCTTTTTTTCCTGTGATATGCTCATAAATCGCCTGCGCCATAGGGCTTCTGCAGGTGTTTCCGGTACAAACAAATAATACATTCATTCCTTTACCTCTGCAATTTCATATCCTGCCGCTTTGTTCAAGCGGTTGGAAATG
>JAZURC010000151.1:0-2878 GCA_045606005.1 Clostridia bacterium | reverse complement strand
TATACATCACAAATTCAAGTGACATCTGCTCGATGTTGCTGAACGTGGCGTGTTCCAGATCGCCAATCATGTGGAGAGGTACACGGTACAGCCTTGCGATTTCCTCAATCTGAAACTTTCGGGTTTCCAGAAATTGCGCCTCGTTATTGGGAATGGAAATGGGCGTATACTTCATGCCCTCCTCTAAAATTGCGGTTTTATGGGCATTTCCGCTGCCATATGCTCTGTGCCAAGCCTCACGGACTCTTTCGGGATTTTTGATTACACCTGGATGTTCCAACACAGCGGAGGGCGAAGCACCATTTGCAAAGAACGATGCGCCGTAATCCTCGCAGGCAAGGGAAATTCCGATTGCATTTTTCGCCATGGCAATGGGAGAATATCCCACCAATCCGTCAAAACCAAGTCCGGGAATATGCAGGACTTGTTCAGCAGGGAGAATAATGTCGCCTTGCTCCTTGATGTTTGGATTGGCTTCATCGTATCTGCTGTAAATATATATCAGCCGATTATGCTCGTCACGGTCAACCTTCATCTTATCAGGCATCAGCGGATACAGCCCCACCACATCACCTCTGCCGTTGCGGATAATCTGTGCGTAGGCATTGCCGTAAATGAGTAGATGCGACATAAGGGTTTCACGAAAGATGAACGAGGTCATTTCGGGATTTGGCTGGTCGTGGAGCAAAAAATATAGCGAATGCTGCGGCACTCGCTCTTTTCCATTTTCGGTGTATTGGTATAGATGCAGGGGCAGCTGTGCAATGGCTTCCGACAGCACTCTCACACAGGCATACACAACGGTATGCTGTAGGGCGGTACGGTCGTTGACACGCTTGCCGCCGTGGGCTCGTCCGAAAAAGTAGGTGTAGGACGGGCTGTCGTAGCTGTTTGTAGGCTTATCTCTCGACTTGAATAAACCTTTGAAAATGCTCATGGGAATCAACTCCTTTCGGGGCTTGTTTTTTCGGGGTGGATATGATATAATATATGAGGAAACCTTGCATAATTGGGATTAAAAAATTTTTTTATGGAGATGATAAATTTGAGGCAAAATTGCATTTATTGCGGTGCAGAAATCAAAGAGTCAAGTGAACATATAATTCAAAATGCAATAGGAGGCTTGCTCGAATCCAGTAATATATGCTGTAAAAAATGTAATAATGGTGTTTGCAGTAAAATTGATATAGAATTCACTTCAATTTTCAATGCTATAATTTCAAAAATTCCTAATATGGAGAAGAGCAATAACAGAAAATCTAAACCCAAATGCACCGGAAAGGCTATATGTGATGGAATTCTGTATGATGTTATTATAAAGGGTGACAAGGTGGTTGCATGCCCTGAATTGAGTAAAAAAGAAAAATGTGATGCTTCTCATAAAAAATTCGAGATTATAGCTTATGATTTTCCTATAGAAAACAGAAGGTTTAGGGATGGATTTGGCAAAATAGCACTGAATTTTGCGTTGTCTCAAGGAATAGAATTTGAAGATATTTGTTCGGGTGTTCATATAACCAAGAATACAAATAATGAAGTTGAAAAAATAAGATTTGATTATATCATGTTCCCGTTTGTTCCATTAAACACATTAGATGAATACTTGGAATTAGAAAATGATCTGGAGTTGTACCATAATTTGATATTGTTTAGCCAAGGGACAAACTTATGGTGCTATATAGACCTATTCAATACATTTCAGTATTATGTCTTGTTGTCTGATAAGTGGGACAAACCTCATATAAATAAGAATTATTTGCAATTGATACAGCGATTGAATCGTGATATTCCAGAAATATACATACGGAAGCCCCAGCATATTCTCATGTATGCAGATTTCCATAGAATAGAGCCAACTTTAGATGTAGAATTATTTAAAAAAAGAATTACTGAAGCTGTACGATTATCTTCAAACAAAATAAGCATGAAAGATAAAATATCAGAAAAATTCTCTGGATATATAGCGTACTGTATTGAGAGATATGGTACAGAAAAAGAGAATTTGATAGAACCGCTTTCACATGTAATGCTATATTTTGATGAAGACGATAAGTTAAATGAAAACATGTTTAGAACAACTATTTTTTGGGATTTAGAAAAAAGAGAGGTAACATCGTACCCACTCCTTCTAATGAAATTGATAGAAACAAATAGAATTTACCCTAAAAAATATACGTTTGCGAAATTTGATAAACTGAATCATTTATTGATATCCAATTTGGATAAAGATGATTCAATTATAGAATAAGCATCTCCCTCTCATCATAAACACTCGCCCCCGAATCACCCAATCCACAGCGAATCGCACGGTCAAGCGCCATAATCAAGGCAACGGCTCCGTCAATCTTCTCTGTGGATTTTTCCTTGTCCGGCTTGATGTTTCCGGCAGGGTCCCGCTTGATGAAAATATTATCCATCATCCACCGCAACACAGGGTGACCGCCGTGGGCGATTTTCTTTTCAAGGGTGAGCTTCATGAGTTCTTTGGTCGGTGGTGACATATCCTTGTAGCCCTGCCCAAACTGTACAAGGGTAAATCCCATCCCCTCAAGATTCTGCGACATCTGCACCGCACCCCAACGGTCAAAGGCAATTTCACGGATGTTGTAAATCTTGCCAAGCTCCTCGATGAAATTCTCGATAAAGCCGTAATGCACAACGTTGCCCTCCGTGGTCATGAGGTAGCCCTGCCGTTCCCACACATCATACGGCACATGGTCACGGCGAACTCGTAGGGGTAGCGTTTCCTCGGGCAGCCAGAAGAACGGCAGAATGCTGTATTTGTCGTCCTCATCAACAGGCGGAAAAACAAGCACAAATGCCGTAATATCAGTTGTTGAGGAAAGGTCAAGTCCTGCATAACAGATTCTGCCGTGTA
>JAZURC010000150.1:0-24277 GCA_045606005.1 Clostridia bacterium | reverse complement strand
GAGGTTCTGTTTGAAGGCTTATTTTTTACTGACCTTTGAAATATCATAAGGGGTAATCTGGTACACATAGTAATTGAGCCAGTTGGAGTAAAGGAGATTCGCATGAGAACGCCAAGCGACTTTTGGTTTTTTCTTGGGATTATCCTCGGGGAAATAGTTTTTGGGAACGGCTATTTCCAGCCCCTTTTCCACATCACGGAAATATTCTTCTGCTAAGGTGAGGGGGTCATATTCCGAGTGCCCTGTGACAAAAAACTGTTTTCCGCCTTTGGTTGCGACAATATAGACTCCCGCTTCTTCCGATTCTGCTAAAATGGACAGATTTTCATTTTGAGCAATCAGCTCTCTGTCCACTCCTGTATGGCGGGAGTGGGGGGCATAGAAGGTATCGTCAAATCCGCGAACCAGTTTGGAGCGGGGGTTTAATACCTTATGCTCAAAAATACCAAACATTTTTTCCGGTAAGGGATGCTTATCAATGCCGTAGTGATAATAAAGTGCCGCCTGAGCACCCCAGCAGATGTGAAAGGTGGAGGTCACATGAGTTTTACTCCATTCCATAATGTCGCACAGTTCTTCCCAGTAATTCACTTCTTCAAAGGGCATATTCTCCACAGGGGCACCGGTGATAATCATGCCGTCATAAGTGTTGTTCCGATAGTCCTCAAAGGTGTGATAGAAATTCAACAGATGCTCAGGGGGTGTGTTTTTGGGTTGATGGCTTTTTGTCTGCATCAAATCCACTTCAACCTGCAAGGGAGAATTCCCTAAAAGGCGGAGAAGCTGGGTTTCTGTGGTAATTTTTGTGGGCATCAGATTCAGAATCAGAATGCGCAAAGGACGAATGTCCTGCCGCATGGCACGCATTTCACTCATGAAAAATACATTCTCTTTTTGCAGTACCTTTGCTGCCGGTAATTGGGTTGGAATTTTAATTGGCACGGAACATCCTCCTTTTTTCGTACTGCTATTAGTATAACAGAAATCAAGAAAAAAAGCAAGGTTTTTCTATGAAAAAAGGAACCCTTCAACAGGATTCCTTTTGGGTTAGATCGTAACAACCTCTACTTTATATTCGTCAAGCACCGCTTTCAGTTCCGTATCCACGGCATCGGGTTCTGTAATCAGATGTTGAATATCTTCCAGCTTTGCCAGTTTCACAAAGCCCACTCTGCCAAATTTGCTTTTGTCACACAGATAGAACTTTTCAGTGGCATTCTGCATCATGCTTTGTTTAATAAAGCACTCCTGCTCGTTGCTTTCTAAAATTCCTGCCGAACTGATTCCGCGGCTGCTAAAGAACATTTTATTCACAAAATAGTAATTTTGAATGCTGCTTTCTGCCATGCTTCCGACCAACGATTGGTTCATGCTAACCATTCCGCCCACCACAATTAGCTTAATATCCGGAATACCGCTTAATTTGTCTGCCACCCGAAGGGAGTTGGTAATGACGGTAATACCATGAAAGCTTTTCAATTCCTGTGCCATAAAATAGGTGGTGGTGGAGGCATCAATAAAAATAGAGTCGCCCGGAGTGATAAACTTGACAGCTTCCCTGGCAAGCTTTTCCTTAATATCCGTGCTGATTTTCTTACGGCGTTCTAAAGAAACCTCTTGTTTGTTTTCGTCAATGAGAATAGCACCGCCATGGGTTCTGACCAACGCCTCTTGCTTTTCCAGTTTTTCTAAGTCCCGGCGGACAGTTTCTTCCGTCACTTCCAGTTCAGTACTCAGCTTGCTGACGGTAACAGCACCGTTGACTTTTAATTGTTCCAGAATTCTTTTTTGGCGTTCCAAAGCAAACAAACTGTTTCACCCCTTACTTCCGGATAATTCGAACAGTGTCCCCGTTTCTGAGACCTGCGGAGTTGGCATCGTCAGTATCAATATGCATTTCTTCACGGAAATCATCCCGTACACGCACCTGAACATCAAAGAATTTGGTGGGCTTAATGCCCTCTACCAGAACATCTACGATATCATTATCCTGAATGCCGTGTTTTTCTGCAAAGGCAGGGGACAGATGGATATGCCGGTTGGCAATAATCACACCCTGCTGTAAATATACGGTGCCTTTGGGGCCTACCAATACAAGGCGTTCCGAGCCTTCAATTTCACCGGAAGGACGCACAGGAGGGCTTACCTTTAATACAAAGGTATCTGTTCTGGAAATTTCTACCTGAGTGTTCTTTCTGACCGGACCTAACACACGAACCTTTTCAATGGAGCGAAGGGAAGGGCCTACCAAGGTTACAAATTGCTCGGAAGCATATTCCCGACCCATTAAGGTTTTTTGTTTGGTCAGTTCAAAGCCTTTGCCGAACAGGGTTTCTAAGTCCTGCTGGCTCAGATGAACGTGTCGCTGAGACACACCAATGGTTATTTCTGTTTTTTCGCCTTGAATTTGCTCTAATGCCTTTTGCACTATCAGAGCAATGCTTTTTTCATCATAATTCATCATTTTTCACCTGTCTTATATGGAAAAATCAAAAAATTTTGTTACTTCTTCATGGGGGTTTGCAATGACCTCACAACCGAAGGTTTTGCCTAATACATTTGCACTTTTACAGCCTGCTTCAACTGCGGCTGTAACGGCATCTATCTTACCCGTGATTATAAAGGTACACAGACGGCCGCCCAGTCTTTTTTCTGTATGAATCAGACGGACATCGGCAGCTTTTGCCATAGAATCCATTCCCTCAATAGAGGCAACCAAGCCCTCTACTTCCAACAAACCAATTGCACCGGTTTCCTGAGGCTCTATTTCATGACTCAACAGACTTTTAGGAAGCTTTTTGTTAAATTTATCTCTGTTAATATCCAACAGATATGCCATTTTCTTCACATCATCATCCGGACGGGGAATGATATGAGATACAATGTATTTCCCCTTTTCTTTGGCTAATGCTACGCCTGCTTCTACCGCAGCTTTTACATCACTGACTTCTCCCGCACATTTTACCACCATAACCAAGGGGGCGGGGACATCGGGGGAAATAGGACGGTTTCTGTCAAACGCAACAATTTCAACACCGCCTGCTTTTGATGCGGCATCTGCAACACATACTGCTGTGCTGAAACTATATACTTCAATCAGTCCAAGTGCTTTCATGTAAAATCCCTTCCTTATACAATGTGCAAGCCGTCTACCAATACGCAACGACGCTGACGGGTGAAGGAGTGAGCTGCGGTCAAGCCTTCGCCGGTAGGTCCTGCAATGGTAAATGTGGTGTATCCTTCGCCGCCTGCTCCGATTCCAGCAAAGGAAGGAGCATTCTTAACAAAAATGGTGGTTTCAACCGCTCTTGCAAACTTGGTCAGGTGGTCCACATTCTTGGAATGAATGTGAGCAGAGTGACGGTTTCCGGCTTCTGCCTTGACTGCCAGCTCTACTGCCTGATCAATATCCGTTACCCGAACAATGGGTAAGATAGGCATCATCAATTCTTCCACAACGAAGGGATGACAAGCCTTTGTTTCACAGATAATGAGTCTGGGGTCTGCATCAATGCCCAGTTCTTTTAAGAACTTTCCTGCATCCTTTCCAACCCAGTCTTTATTAATAGAATATTTTCCGTCTTTTTCAATCAACGCAATTTTTACCAGACGGTCAACTTGTTCACCGGAAATCAGGTAAGCACCTTGCTTTTGCATTGCGTCAATCAGCTGATCGGCAATGTTTGCAAACGCAAAACATTCTTTTTCTGCAATACAGGGCAGATTGTTGTCAAAGCTTGCACCTGCAACAATATCACCTGCGGCTTTGTAAATGTTAACGGTATCATCAACAATAACAGGAGGATTTCCTGCACCTGCACCGATTGCCTTCTTTCCGGAGGACAACAACGCTTTTACAACTCCGGGGCCTCCTGTTGCTACCAACATTCTGACCAAAGGAGATTTCATCATTTCGTTGGAGGATTCCTTGGTAGGATGCTCTACGGTAACAACCAGATTTTCAGGTCCGCCTGCTTCCAAAATCGCACGATTTACCAAATCAACGGCATAATTTGCGGTTCTGCATGCATTGGGGTGGGGGTTGAATACCACACCGTTTCCCCCTGCAATCATACCGATGGAGTTACAAATTACGGTTTCACTGGGGTTGGTGGAGGGGGTAATGCTGCCGATGATGCCGTAGGGCGCCATTTCAACAACGGTCATACCACGATCGCCTGTAAAGGCGGTGGGATGCAAGTCCTCCGTTCCCGGTGTTTTATTTGCCACCAGCTGATGCTTGATGATTTTATCCGAAACACGGCCCATGCCTGTTTCCTCCACACCAAGGACAGCCATATTTTCCGCTTCCTTCAAGGTGAGTTCGCGGATTTTGGAAATCATTTTTTCCCGCTGCTCAATGGTGTAGCTGCGGTATTGCTGATACGCTTTGTTTACAGCCTCCAATGCTTCACCCATGGTTGGGAACACACCCTTTTGCTTGGAGGATGTCCCTGTGGTGTTGTTCATGGAATTGATTACACTTGCTACCAGCTCGCTTACATATCTTTCGTCTAACATTTTATTTCACACCCTTTATTTACAGAATGGTTTTCCATAATTTTTCAGAAGGTCTGGGAATTACGGAGCAATCTAACAACATTCCGTTTTCTCCTACCTCTTTTTTTGCTTTTTCTATTGCTGCTGTTACAGCCGCTACATCACCCGTCAGGGTCATGTAGGATTTTCCGCACATTCCACGGGCAATCCGCAGTTCAATCAGCGTAACCTCAGAGGTTTTTGCCGCTGCATCTGCCGCTACAATAATGGAGGCGGCGGAGTAGGTTTCCAAAACCCCTAATGCCGCAGGGTTTTCCACCTCTGCAGAGCCGTAAATGGCGGGGAAAATACCTTCGTGGGGATTGCCCAGAATGAAGGTATCAATCAGCTTTTCACCAAAGTTTGTCTTTGCCGCATCAATGGCGGCTTTTACTGCACTTAAATCACCGCAAATCAAGGAAATATATTTACCCGGACAAACCACCTGAGCTTCAATCAATTCTACTTCTGAGGTTTTGACCATCAGGTCAGTTGCCTGAACACCGGTAGAAACGGTTGTATATTCTAACATTCCGATTGCTTTCGCCATTGGTTTAGTCCTCCTTCTTTATGGTAATTTCTCTGTTGCTGACCTTTGTGACAACCCCGCTTACTGATGCGTAAATGGGGAGTGACAAGGCTTCCTCATTGTAAGTGGCGATTAACTCGCCCTGTGATACCTTTTGCCCTTCGGAAACAATCGACTCTGCAGGAGCACCGATGCTTTGCGATAGGGGCAATGTATAAGTGGTGGCTTTTGGTTGCAGCTCCGTTACGGGAGCCGGCAAATCATATTTTGTCAAATCCAGTCTGGTTTTCAGACGTTGCATAGAAACCTTTCGGTTTTCTCTGTGAGGATGAACGGCGTTTGCCTGTTCAGTTACCTCGGGTCTGATTCCGGCTTTTCTCATAGCATCCTTAAACTCTGCAATCAGCGAACGGGGGTTTAGCCCTTGCTGACAGGCGTACATTTCACATACGCCACAGGATACACAGTATAAATTGCCCATAAGAGCCTTTGCATCAATGTAGTTTCCCCCTCTTGCCAGTGCATTCATCAGTTCGTGAGGTTCTACAGGCTGCCCCAGCAGATTTCTGGGGCACAAATCGGTACACATTCTGCATTGACAGCAGGAGCTTTTTGCCCGATTCACGCTGACCGCTGTTTTTGCTTTGCGTTTTTGAACAATCACATGGTGCTCCGGCATAATCAGGATTCCGTTGGTGGTCTTGGTTACCACAGCCCTTTTATGGGACAAAACTCCTGTCATGGGACCACCGCTGATGATTTCATAATCGTCAACAGTGACGCCGCCTGACAGTTTTATTAACTCTTCAAAGGTTGTTCCCAGAGGAACACAGTAGGTTTGGGGAGTTTTCACCGCCCCGGCTACCGTTACATATTTCTTCGTGACAGGGGTACCCTTACAAATAGCCCTGTCTATATTGAGAACGGTTTCCACATTAAATACTGTAACACCCACAGAAATTGGGAGATTCCCGGCGGGAACCTGTCTTCCTGTTGTCTCGTAAATGGTAACCACTTCATCTCCTGCCGGATAAATCTCGGGGAGCAGGGACAGCTTTCCCTTTTCGTAGTCAGGGAGTACAGCCTTAACGGCAGCAACCGCTTCCTTGTATTCTTCTTTAACAGCAATGATAAACTGCTGTGCATCTACTGCGATGCAAATTTCATTTAGTCCGTGGCAAATTTCATCTGCAAATCGCTCCAATAACTGACGGTGTACTTTAAACAGGGGTTCACATTCCGCACAGTTTAGAATAATGGTATCTGCCTTTGGAGAAAGCTTTGCATAGGTAGGAAAACCCGCACCTCCTGCACCGGCCACTCCTGCCTTGCGGACTATCTGCTTTAATTCTTCATACGTCATGGTTTAACTCTCCAGTTCAGAGCAATGATCCACAATACCAACAATTGCAGCATCCACAGGGGTATCTGCCATATCACAACCGATTCTTGCCGCACTGCCTGTTGCAATCAGCACTACTTCACCGATACCGGCACCGATAGGGTCAACTGCAATCAACTGCTTGCTGGGACCTGCCATATTTTTATGCAGGTTTACAATCATAAATTTATTTCCAATTAAATTTTCGCATTTTCTGGTGGAAACAACGCTTCCAACTACAGTTCCGATTAACATAACTAAAATCCTCCCGTTTGGAAGTTTTTGCCGGGGTTACCGGGTAAACGGTAACCCCGAAAACTTACATTATTTCAGCGAAGGTAACAATTTTTCAACATCGCTGTGGGGACGAGGAATAACGTGAGTCGCAATTACTTCGCCCAGACGTCTTGCGGAGGAGTCGCCTGCTTCAACAGCAGCCTTTACCGCACCAACGTCGCCTCTGACCATAACGCTTACCAGACCGGAACCGATTTTTTCGGTACCAACCAGTACTACGTTTGCGGCCTTGAGCATGGAGTCTGCAGCTTCGATTGCAGCAACTAAACCTCTGGTTTCAACCATTCCCAATGCTTCCTGTGCCATCTTCTTTACCTCCTTGATAGTTTTTACTTCTTCTGCAACTGCAGCGGGTTTTGCCGCCGGGGTTGCTTTTTTACTATTATTAGCAGCCATATTTGTTACCGTTCCTTTCAGAAATTAAAACTTAGGCAGTAACTTTTCAACATCTGCATGGGGTCTGGGGATTACGTGAACAGCAACCAATTCGCCCAGCTTCTGAGCAGAAGAGGAACCTGCTTCTGTTGCAGCCTTTACAGCGCCAACATCCCCGCGAACCATAACACTTACCAAACCGGAACCGATTTTTTCGGTACCAATTAAGGTAACTTCAGCAGCCTTAACCATAGCATCTGCAGCTTCAATTGCAGCGGTAAGACCTCTTGTTTCAATCATTCCTAATGCTTCTTGTGCCATTTTTATTTCCTCCTATTATTTGTTAATAATTGCAATTTTCAAACCTTCCATTTTCAGGTTGGTTTCATGAGCTTCGTTGATTTCCTCTAATGAATATCTGTGTGTAATCAGCTTTTCCAGAGGAAGTCCGATGCCTTTTGCACGCTTTAAGAAATCAAAGGTGGTTGCATAATCTCTCAAGGTATATACCCAGGAGCCAACCAAGGTGATTTCCTTGGAGCAAAGGTCAAAGTGAGGATTGATGGTAGCATCTCCACCGTTGATGAAGAAGCCCAGTTCGCACAATCCGCCACCGCTTCTGATAAATTTATAAATGTTGCTGTGAGCAACGGGGGAGCCGGTGCACTGGAAAGCAAAATCTGCTTCATAGCCGCCGAAGGAATCCTTCACAGCCCCTGCCAATGCTTCGATGCCCTTATGGTCTTTAAAGTTAACGGTTTTTGTTGCGCCCATTTCCTTTGCAAAGGACAGACGTTTTTCTTCCCCGTCAACTGCGGTAATGTTTTCAATTCCCATGGTACGTAAGATGGCAATACAAATCAGACCGATAGGACCGCAGCCCTGTACAACCACACGGCTGTTAAACCGCAGAATACCGGTTGTTTTTGCACGTTCCACTGCGTGAATCAATACCGCGCAGGGTTCAATCAAAATTCTGGAATCCAAATCCAGATCACTGACATTGAATACGGTGGAACCGCCGCGGACGACAATATAATCCGCAAACCATCCGTTTAAATGAATGTCGTCATCGGGAACCAGACCGTAAACATCTGCTCCGCCAACGTTTTGCTTGTTCATGTCGAACATGGTAATGTCCGGATTGTCCTTAAAAATCATACAGGTAACAACCTTGTCACCGATGTTTAGTGGCTTTCCGGCACTGTCTACTTTCACATTTTTTCCCATTTTCACGATTTCGCCTGTTCCTTCGTGCCCTAACACAACAGGAATCAGACCGAAAGGATCGCGTTTGAACTCATGGGCATCTGTTCCGCAAACACCGCAGCCTTCTACCTTGACCAGAATATCATCATCGCCCAATTCGGGGATGAGGAATTCCTTGATCTCGTAATGCTCTAATTTTGTGAGCATTGCAGCTTTTGCGGTTTTGGGAATCGGTCCTGCAGACTTTGCAGCAGATGCAGGAGCAGATGACCCGTTCATCTGGGAAATGACTTGCTGTACAATTTTTTCAATGCTTGCAGCATCCATAGTTATCCCTCGATTCTTAGTAGTTTCGCTTCTTACGACGATTACGGGAACGGAACCGTCATAGGAAAATTTGTTTCGGCAAATCAGAAAGCTTCTGTCTGCCCCCGCCGCACTGCCCAGTAAATACAATACCGCTGACAGATTGGAGGTTTTATTCAACAGGGAAGGAAGCAAGCGTTCTTCCTCACGGGAACAAAGATATCCTCCCTGTTCAATGAACTGATAAATGACCGACTGTTCTTCCTCCGGTGAAACGGAGATGATTTGCAGTCCGGCTTGTTTGGGCTGTGTCAAAGGATTTCCTCCTCAAACACCTTTTTCCCGAAATCAGCAAGATGGGTATCCTGCTCTTCAGTTCCGCCGCTGACACCCAAGGCACCGATCACTCGGTCACCCCGAAGCAGAGGAACGCCCCCGCCGAAAATCACAATCCTGCCCTGATTGGTAAACTGAATCCCGTACAGGGATTGTTCAGGCTGGGAAAGCTTTTTCAGGTCGATGGTGGACATTTTCAGGGAAACGCAGGTGTAGGTTTTTTGCACCGCCACATCATAGCTTGCGATAAAACTGTCATCCATACATTCTACTGCGATAGGGTGAGCGCCGCTGTTTGCTACAGCAACAACAGCATTAACCCCGATTCTTGCAGCCTCTTCCTCGACTCTTGCAATCAGTTTCTTTGCCTGTGCTAAAGTGACGGTGGAAGAAGAACGAACGGCTTGTTCTACCGCTTTGATAATTTGTTGTTCATTCATGGGAAACACTCCCTTTATTAGCCTAACTGTGCCATAATTTTTTTGGTAATGTCAGCAATCAGCTTTGCGTCAGAATCGGAATGGTCAGCATGACAGGTGCATTTTCCACCGCAACTGTGACAGCTGGGTTTTCCTTCTTTTGCATTGGGGCAAACATCAGCAGGATGCTTTCCTTTCAGACCAAACTGTCTTCTGATTTCATACAGACGCTGAACCTGTTCTTCGCTCAGTTCCTTCGGTCCGCCTAACTGCTTGGATTTGAACAGCAGTTCTGCGTAGAATTCCAAGGATTCCATTTTGTGATAAGCACTCAGCAAAGAATCGGCATAGGACAGAGCACCGTGGTTTGCCAGCAGTACTGCGTCATAATGCTGTAAGTACTTTTCTACTGCGTCAGGAATTTCGTTGGTGGAAGGAGTACCGTATTCAGCAATCGGTACACATCCCAGAGCGATAACTGCTTCAGGCATAATCGGCTGAGTCAGCGGAATTCCCGCAATCGCAAAGCTTGTAGCATAGATGGGATGAGCATGAACAACGCTCATTACATCAGGACGCTGTTTGTACACTCTCATGTGCATCTTGATTTCGGAGGAAGGCTTGAAGTTGCCGTTTGCTTGCAACACATTTCCTTCGGCATCTACCTTACAGATGTATTCAGGGGTCATAAAGCCCTTACTTACACCGGTAGGGGTGCACAGAAATTCGTTGTCAGAAATTTTAACCGAAATGTTACCGTCGTTTGCAGCAACCATGCCACGGTCATAAATTCTTTTGCCAATGTCGCAAATTTGTTTTTTGATTTCGAATTCTGATACCATTTTATTTACTCCTTTATTTCAGATTTTTTATAGATATAGTATTGTATAGTACAATCATAGCATAAAAAGACATAAAAGTCAATAACTTTTTCTGTTTTTTTCTTTCTTTTTGTGGTTTTTTCTGTTTTCAAATCAAAAATCACAGAAAAACAAACTTTTACAAGAGATAATCCTGCAGTTTCTGCACCCCTTCTCCTGTGATAGCACTGGTATGAAAGACTGTTTTACAGCCGGACAGCCGTAACCACCGTTCTGCCCGATCGGGTCTTGCATCAGGACGGTCAATCTGGGTTACAATGCCGATGACCTCACGGTTTACCAAAGGGGTGATGTTGGGAGGAAACAGGGAAAAGGGATCGGTGGCACTGATGAGCAGTCCCACAACGTCTGCCTCGTAGGAATAAAGAGCCAGCGCGGCGGCAAGTTCTGCATTTTCCGCATATTCTCCCGGTGTGTCAATCACCATATCTTTGAAATTGACATACTGTGTTTTATGATAGGTAACAGGCTTGTTTCTCATTTTCTGGGTCAGAGAGGTTTTGCCTGCACTGCTTTTTCCGATAAAAATGATTCGCTTCATGTCTTTGTAATGGGGCAGACGGTAAAGTGCAATGTCTGGGCACAATACTCAGTCACTCCCAGCAATGACTCCTCCACCTCGGATACGGTGCCGGTTACAATCAGCGTTCCACTGAACCGGTCTACGAAGCCCAACTCAGCTGCTGAGGTCTTAATGGCAATATCACCGGCAATGATTGCTGTTTCACTGGGGGACATGGTAATGATGCCGATGGCACCCTTATGGTCCTCTGCCGGATCAAGTCCTAATTTCTGATATAATATTTCGTCAGGATTGGCGATGATGTGTGCCAGGGTAATCTGTTTCCCCGGTACCAATTCCTGAACAATTCTCATTTTATCCTGTAATTGTTCCATCGGTTTATCCTCCTATTTGACAAGGTGTTTTAAATTGCTCTGCTACTCTTAACAGTGCTGCCATTTTTGATTCATCCGGCGGAAGAATGTCAGAAAGCTCATAGGTTCTGCCTAAAGAGGCATACTTATCTGCACCCAACCGATGATAGGGCAGAAGGTGAAGTCTGTCTGCCGAAAGCTCTTCTGCATAACGGGCAATGGCCGCAATTTCTTCAGGTGTATCATTAAATCCGGGAATCACAGGAATTCGTACTGCATAGTAATTGGCTCTTAATGCAATGGTTTTTGCATTTTCCAATGCCAGTCTATTATCACGACTTGTAAATTCCTTGTGCTTTTCAGGATTCATGTGCTTGATATCCATCAGGAAATAATCAATGTGAGGAAGAAGGTCGGCAATGGTTTCCATGCTAACCGCTCCCGTTGTTTCGATTGCGGTGTTAATTCCCAGCTCGTGAGCCCCCATGAACAGCGCCTTTGCAAAGTCTGGCTGTAATAAGGATTCTCCTCCCGAAAGGGTAAGACCTCCGCGGGAACGTCGGTAGTAGGGCATATCCTGTCTGACTTCTTCTAACACTTCACGGGCGGTAACATCCCTGCCCATTACCTTTTCACCCTGTTCTGTTTTCATGGTTTGTATCTCATATACCTGTGATTCCGGGTTACAACACCATTTACAGCGGAATAAGCATCCCTTTAAAAAGACAATGGTACGGATTCCCGGTCCGTCATGGACGGAATATCGCTGGATGTCAAAGATACGTCCCTTTGTTTCCAGATAATTTGTCATAATTAAAATCCTTTACTAAAATGCTGACTGCTCCGTTCTGTTAATAATATCATCCTGCAAGGAGCGGGACAGTGAGGTAAACAGTGCAGAATAGCCTGCTACACGCACCACCAGATTTTTGTAATTCTCAGGGTGCTGTTGTGCATCATACAGTGTTTCCCTGCTGACAACGTTAAACTGAACATGGCTGCCCTTCTGGTCAAAGTATGCCCGAATCAGAGCCACAAAGTTTTCTAATCCTTCCATGCCCTTTAAGGCAGAGGGATGGAATTTCATATTATATAAGGTTCCGTTGGAAGCGATAGAGTGATCTAACTTGGATACGGAATTTGCCGCAGCGGTAGGACCCTTTATATCTCTTCCGGCAGCGGGGGATACACCGTCTGCAATGGGGGTGTATGCCAGACGCCCGTCAGGGGTAGCACCTGTCTGAGCGCCCAAAGGCACATTGGCAGAAACGGGATAAAGTCCTGCCTGATACCGACCGCCTCTGGGATTTGTGTATTTCTCCAAAGGTCTGGTATAACTGTATGCCACGTCTCTTGCAAGAAGGTCAATCTCGTCAATATCATTTCCGAATTTGGGAAGTGCTTCAATTTTCTTAAGCAGGGAATTTCCGTTTTGGGAAAGTCCTGCAGAAGCCTTTTTATAAATAGAAGCAATATCTTCTTCCGATACGGTTACACCCTTTGCTACCAGTTCGCGAACCACAGCCGTGGTAATTTCTGTTGCATTGCCCTGACCGAAGTTTTGCTCCAAAGCTTGCTTGTATTCAGCCAGTGTAACGCTTTTTTCTTCAAATACTAATTTTTTAATGGCGTACAGTGCGTCTGCCATGTTTGCAATTCCAAAGCCCTGAGGACCTGTGAAATTATAAACGGCACCGCCCTCCTGGACGGACTTTCCTTTTCCGATACAATCCTCAATCATGGAGGACAGATAGGGAAGAGGACAACGCTGTGCGTGAGCCAAATCAATGGCGTTATCTGCATTGACCATGAGCTCAATCATATAATTCATGTGTGCCTTGTAAGCATCATAAAATTCATCAAAGGTAGTCATTTTGGTGACATCGCCTGTGTCAACACTGATTTGTTTCCCCTGATCCTTACCGCCTGAGAACACCAGCTCCATAGGACGGCACATATTAAAGAATGCAGCGTCATGCCAACCGTCCGTTTTTCCTGCCTTTTGGGGTTCTACGCAACCGATAATATTGTAATCCCGTGCGTCCTGAATGGTCAGACCCCGGTTAATAAGAGCGGGAATAATGACTTCGTCGTTATAATAAGCAGGGAACCCAATTCCTGTTCTGGTCAGCTCTGCAGCTTTTAACAAAAAGCTTTGAGGAGAACCGTTCCATACCCGAACCGAGAAGGAGGGCTGAGGCAGGAATACGTGCATGGTTGCCTGAATGGTCATGTAAGAAAGCTCGTTGGTTGCATCCTGACCGTCCTTTGTCTGTCCCCCTGCAATCAGGTTCTGGAACAAACCGTAGCCTGCAAAGCCTTCTGCAGATGCCACATCTCTTGCTTTACAGAAATCGTTCAGCTTTAACCACACGCAGTCAATCAATTCCTGAGCAAATTCCAACGTAATCTTACCGCTGTCAAAATCCTTTTTAAAATAAGGATACATATACTGGTCAAACCGACCGGGAGAAACGGAATGTCCGTTGGATTCCAGCTGAATCAGCATTTGCACAAACCAAAAGCTCTGACAAGCTTCATAAAAGCTTGTAGCTCCCTTTGCAGGAACATGTTCGCAGTTTTTGGCAATGGTCAGAAGCTCTGCCTTTCGTTTTGCATCAGCACAGCTTTCTGCTTCTTTTTTGGCAAGCTCAGCGTAGCGGCCTGCATAGGTGATGGCAGCATTACAGCTCTCGATAACGGATTCTAAAAATGCGGATCTTGCGCAATAATCTGCATCATACTGATTTAAGTTTTTCAATGCCTTTTCTGCCTTTGCACGAATTCCTTCATAGCCGATTGCCAGTACTTCTCCGTAGTTAACCGATACATGGCCTACACCGTTAAAATAGTAGTTTCCCGGTGTAAAGATATTGTGCTCAATGGCAAGCTTTGCTTCTTCAGACATATAGGAATTTGCCAGCTCACTGGAGGTCTTTCCTTTCCAGTAAGGGAAGATGGCACGCAATTCCTTTTTTGTCTGCTCCGGAACATGGAAAGGGTCAGCAGCACGGGTTTCCATGTGATCCAATTCCTGTTCCAGCCATTCATAAGAATATTCCGGATAGATCTGGCATCCGCGGGATTTTAGGGTAGGACTTCCTACGATTAATTCATTGTAACGGATGACAATGGGAAGATTCTCCAAGATGTGACGAAATGCCGCACTTCTTCTTTTTACCATAGGCAGACCTTCTGTCTGCATATAAGATTCGGTCAGAAGAACTGCACGGGCAGATTCGATTTCCGGCATTCCCCGGAACATATCCTCTTTTATTTGGTCAATTCTTTGCGTTTTTTGAATTTCTCCAATCGCCTGATAATTCATCATGGTTCACCTCTTAAAAAATAGTGGTTATTTCTTTGTATAAATTGGTACAGATATTGTTTGCTCTGTGTTTTACCTTCGGTTTTGCATGGATCATGGCATAGCTGTTGTTCGTCAGCTCAAACATGCCGATATCATTGACACCGTCACCAAAGACGTAACAGTGTTCGGCAGACATCCCCGCCGTGCTTAAAAGCCACTTGACCGCCTCTGCCTTGTTGACTCCTGCTGCCGCAAACTCTAAAATGCCGAACTGGTCATAGGTCGGGGTCAGAAAGTCAGGGCATGGGGTCTTGTTCATAAAAAAGATTTTATAAATGGGTTCTTCAATGTCCCCAACAGAGTTGATTTTTACGGTGTGCTGTCGGAACGTTTGCCGCCAACGGATGCCGTCTGCTCTTCCTTTTATCTTTAAATAGGAAAGAAGCTGACCGTAACAAACCGAGTCTGTTTGTTTATCCTGACAAAAGGAAAGTAGCTTTTCCCTGTCAATGGGACGGGAATAGAGAACCTGCTCCCCGTGAGTGATCAGGGCACCGTCATTGGAAATGAGGAAAACCTTTTCTAACATATCCTCAAAATAGGGACGAAGCATATGCCAAGGTCTGCCGCTTGCCACTGCGAAGGGAATATGATTTTTTTTCACTGTGTCCAGAATTTGCTTGAACTGACGTTCCTCACCCTTACGGTATAAGGTGCCGTCAAAGTCGCAAACCAACAATTTATCCATACTATCACCTTATTTTACTCTATTATATCAAATGAAAAGACAAAAGTCAAGATTATCACAGAAAAAAACATAAAAAAACAAAAAAACAAAGATTTTAGTTATTGAAACAAAAATACAGGGAAGAAAATTCATTGATTTATTTTTCTTTTCGTGATATAATAAGTAAGGAAGACAAAAGAAAGAAGGCTTTTTATGTTTTTTGATTCACATGTGCACACCACCTTTTCCCATGACGGAAAATCCTCTATGGAAGAACAATGTAACAGGGCAGCCAAACTGGGATTATTTGGGATTTCTTTTACCGATCACTATGACCCCCTTCTCACAGGATTTGATTTTTCTCATATTCAATCCTCTGTGGAACAGGCGGAACAATTGCGGGAGAGGTACTCCTTTAAAATTCTCCGTGGAGTTGAGTTAGGGGACAGTGTGGGCTTTGATAAGGAATGGGATCGGTGCAATCAAACCATTCCTTTTGATGTGGTGCTTGGTTCCACGCACAGCAAACTGACCTATCACCAAATGGGATTCCCGCAATATAATTTTCTTTGCATCAATCAATTTACTGATGAAGAAATCCACACCTTTCTGACCCTTTATTATAAAAATGCATATGCTCTGGTACAAGAAAGAGATATGGATGTTCTGACGCATCTGACCATGCCCCTGAAGTATCTGAACGGAAGGTTTCACCGTAATATGACATTGGAAAGACAGGCAGAACAAATTGAGCTGATTTTAAAAGAGATTATCAAACGGGACATCGCACTGGAAATCAACACCTCAGGAGCAGAAACAGAGTGGGGACAGCTGATGCCTGATAAGGAGTTGCTGACCCTTTATTATTCTCTCGGAGGCAGACGGATTACGCTGGGGAGCGATGCGCATCAGACGAAAGCGTTAGGGAGCGGACTGGAAATAGGTGCAAGGACGGCAAAGGAAGTGGGCTTTACCCATTATTGCTATTACGAAAACAGAAAACCTGTGGAGGTGGCACTTTGAACCCTTATGTGATTTTTTTGGATATTGACGGAACGGTGCTTTATAAGGGTGAGGTATCAAAAGAGGATAAGCGTGCCATAAAAAAGGCACAACGGTCAGGGCATCAGGTCTTTATCAATACGGGACGGACCTATTGTTATGTGCCCGAGCTTTTTAAAAAGGAATTGGTGGTTGACGGCATTGTCGCAGGCTTGGGTGCGGATATCCGTATGGGGGAAAAACAATTATACAGTAAGATTCTGCCCATGTCTCTTTTGGATTGGATTTCTGATTTTTTAAAGGATTATTGTTATTTGCTTGAAGGGGAAGACCATATGTATCAAAACGGTAAAAATTTTCGCGGAGAAAGTGAACCGATTTGTGCGGATATTCCTTTTTCGGAGCAATATCCAGATGCGAAAATTTCTAAATTTTGTATTTTTGACAATCCGCCTCAACCTATTATAAAAGAACTGAAACGACACTTTTGTTATTTTGAATTTCCTACCTATAATGAAGTAGGAGTGAAGGGGCAGAACAAGGCAACGGGAATGGAATGGGTGATGAATTATCTGGGGATTCCCATGGAGCGAAGCATTGCCATAGGAGATAGTTTGAATGATTTGGATATGCTAAAAGCAGCAGGAATCAGTGTGGCAATGGGTAATGCACCAAAAGAGGTACAAAACTCCTGTGATTATGTCACTGCATCCGTAACAGACGGGGGTGTGGCAAAAGCCATTGAACACTTTTTATTTTCAGACCAATAAGAAACATCCCAATCCAAAAAACAGGAAAGGGATGTTTTTTGTGTTATACGGTAATGTGGCATGGGGTGGCATTGGTGAAGGTGATGAGCTCTTTAGGGTCAAGGAGTAGTTGACAACCTCTCACCCCTGCACTGACGGTAATGGTTTCAAAGGACAGGGCGGATTCTTCAATAAAGGTAGGAAATTTTTTCTTCATGCCGATAGGAGAGCATCCCCCTCTTATGTATCCTGTCAAGCCAAGCAATTCCTTGACCGCAACCAACTCCACACGCTTTTCTCCCGCCGCAATGGCGGCCTTTTTTAAATCCACTTCTTTATCGACAGGAATACAAAACACGCAAATTCCCTTTTTCTCTCCTCTTGCTACCAGGGTTTTAAAAACTCTGGGGGCAGGGATGTTGATTTGGGACACAATGTGCATGCCCGATAAATCTGATTCATCCACCTCATAGGATAAGGCTTCATAGTTTATTTTTGCTTTGTCTAACTGCCGCATGGCATTTGTTTTTGTCATAAAACAATGCTTCCTTTCTTTTTCCGAGGGGGCTCTACAGCAAGCCCCCTCAAGCTCCCCTGCCGCGCCTGGGTTTTCGGCTCGGACATCTGTAATTGCTTATTCAGGACTTCTGTTACCGCCGTTTCAGAGTCGCAAACCCATTGCTCCGCCTCACTAACGGTCAGCGACTGCAAAGGAAACTGATTTCGCTGACCGTTGCGGTACATCCGTCCCTCTCTCGCAAACATCCTATCGTCGCCTTCAACACAGGCGTATGGCGGCAACGCCGCCCGATTGCCGACCTGTCGTAGCGATTGGTCGGATGTCAACGCAGGGCTGGGATGATTTTGGTGTAAAATGCCGCATATCCTTATCCGTTGCTGCTTGCGGTATTTTAGCTGAGCTGAGCAGAGGGCTGCGAATCGAAGCGGCACAAAAATCATTCGTGCCCAAGTGCTAACAGCCGCCTTGAGCGAAGAACGGGAGGCTGTGGGGGTGAAGGGGGATGACATCATCCCCCTTTTAATAATTTTTCCGAGTTAATGCTGCAATAAGTTCTTTTATCAAACTCGCAGAGGTTTTATCCTATTCAAATGGCATCTGTGGATTCAGAAGGAAAAGGCTTTGCTTTTTTAAGCCGAAGTAATATGATAATTGACGCAATCACCGAAAGCAGCGCTACAATCTGTGAAATGCGGAAATCTCCCACATACAGGCTGTCGGTTCGCAACCCTTCAATGAAAAATCTGCCGATGCCGTACCACAAAAGATAGGTCCAGAACACTTTTCCGGGAAAGGTTCGTTTACGGTGAAACAAAAACAAAAGCAGAGCAAACCCAATAAAATTCCATAAGGATTCGTAAAGGAAGGTGGGATGTACTTCCAATATTCGTCCCGCCTCCTCAATGCTCATTCTCCAGGGAAGATTTGTAACGGTACCGTAGGCTTCGCAGTTGACAAAATTGCCCCATCGGCCCACTGCCTGTCCTAAAATCAGTCCCACGCAACAACAGTCCAGCATATCATAGGGGGGGATTTTTTTTGTTTTGCAGAAAATAAGTAATGTTATAATGGCGGCAATGATAGCGCCGTAAATGGCAATGCCTCCCTCCCAGACATAGAGAACTGAAATGGGATTGTCTTTATAATCACTCCAACTGGTTGCCACATAATAAATTCTGGCACCAATCACACAGGCGGGGATTGCCCACAGCAGAAAATCATAAATGGTATCGGCAGACAAACCGATTTTTTTAGCGTTTTTCAAACCGATTAAGGTTCCCAGAACCAAGCCCAGCACGATAATTAAACCATACCAATAAACCTCCCGCCCAAAGAGGGTGAAGGCAACACGATTGATTTCAAAGGTAAGATTCAGCCCTGGAAATCCTACTGTATTTGTCATAGCAGTCAACTCCTTATTGGGACACGATGGACAACACCATTTTTTCTTCCTGAAACAGCTCTTTGGCAGCCTTGTTGCAATCCTCTAATGTCATAGCGGAAAGAATATCGGGTGCGTCAAAGAGGGATGCACCGCGGAACAGGGCGTTGATAAAGTTGTTGGAAATCTGTTCTACACTGTTGAACAGACGGATGATGTCCCCCAGTACAATCTTTTTCGCACGAGAAAAATCTTCTTGGGCGATGCCTGACTTTCTGATTTTCTGTAACCCTTCTTTCAACGCCTGCGCCGTTTTGCGGGGGTCGGAGGCAGAACCGCCTAAAATCAGATGGGCGTATTCCTTTTCACAGGTGACCTCTGTGCCGAAAGAAGGGGTAATGAGCCCCTGACTATAAAGTTCCTGATAAAGTGCAGAACTTTTGCCCAATACCGCCTCTGTTAAAACAGAATATAAAAGCTCCTGACGAAACACATCCGATTCAGGAATTGACTTGATTCCCACATAAAAGAGGGGTTGGGCAACAGACATGGTCTGTACCTTTTCCTTTTGGAAAATTTCTTTGGGTTCTTTCGGGGTGTATCTTGTAATTTCTCCCAACTCTTCAAATTTGGGGGAAATCTGTTCCTCCGCAACGGCAATCACCCTGTCAGGGTCTACATCCCCTGTACAGAACAAAATCATGTTGGAGGGATGATAGAAGGTGTTGTAGCAATCATACAACAGTTCGGGCGTTATCTTTGCAATGCTTTCTACCGTTCCGGCAATGTCACGACGGACGGTGTTATGGTGATACATGGCTTCAATCACATTAAAATAGCTTTTCCAGCCGGGGTCATCCTCGTACATTCTGATTTCCTGACCGATAATGCCTTGTTCCTTTGCCACATTTTCCTCGGTAAAATGAGGGGTCTGGACAAAGGAAAGAAGGTGTCGCAAGTTATTATAAAAACCATTGGTACAGGAAAATAAATAAGCGGTTGTCAAAAAAGAGGTAAAGGCGTTGGCGTCCGCCCCTGTTTTGGAAAATTCGGTAAAGGCGTCGCTACCATCGGGTTGTTCAAACATTTTATGCTCCAAAAAATGAGCCACGCCATCGGGCACCTCAATTTCCTTGCCTGTATGGGGGTTGGTAAATCGGGCATCTGCCGAACCGTATTTGGTTGCAAAAATAGCATAGCTTTTGGAATAACCGATTTTGGGCAGAATGTAAATCTCCAGTCCGCTTTTGTGGGTGTGATGAAAGAGGGTTTCGTTCAGTTGTTCGCAATGGATTTGTTTCATTCTCTGTTCCCTCCTTTGTTTTTCAGAAAATACACGGTGTCAAGGGTGACCCGGTTTGCCACCTCTTTGATTTGTTCTTTTGCGACAGACTCTAAGGCGTTTATCATTTCATTGGGTTCTGTGATGTTTTTCATCAAAGCCTGAATCATGGCATAATCAAGCAGTGCCGCAGGAGTATCCGCCATGGCTTTCAGTTGATTGGTTAAGGAGGAAAGAGCGGCGCTCATCTCTTCGTCTGAAATGTTGCCCTGCTTCATTTCTTCCGTCTGCAGTAAAATTTCATCATAAGCATCCTGAAATTTATCAAACTCAATCCCTGAGGAAATCATCATGGTTCCTTTCAACCGTTCCAGACGAGAATAAGCATAATAGCAAAGACTCAGCTTTTCACGGACATTGCGGAACAGCTTCGAGTGAACTCCTGACCCTAAAATACTGTTGTATAGATACAGTGCGGGGAACAGGGGATGGTCTGCACCAATCCCTGTACGGAAGCCTATGGATAATTTCCCTTGGTTCACATCCAGTTCTTCTGTAATATGCTTCATTGACTCAACCTCTGTAATCAGAGAGGTTTGGGGAATGGAGCCTGCAGGCTTAAAGTGAGCAAACAAGGGAATGATTTCTTCCAAATCCGCATCCCCACATACAAAAACATCCATGGGACTATTTAATACGGTTTGGTAGTGTTCGTAAAGGGATTGGGGAGTTAACTCCGCCAAATCCTCCACCTGACCGTATTCATATACCCCAAAGGGTTCATTCTTACACATTTCTTCATAGCACCGCTCAAAGGCATAGGTTTTTTTATCGTTGATGCGGTTTTGAATCTTCATTTTTAAATTTTCCCGTTCCCGTTCAAAAAACTCCTTTGAAAAGCCATTTTCTTCCGTTACGGGATTGGAAATCACCTGGCACAACAGACGGATAGCTGCTTGAACTATACCTGCTTCTCCCGTGAACTCATCCTTGATGCAGTTGATTCCAAAGGAAACCGTCGATACCTCGCCTCGCTTGATAATTCCGGCAGTAAGGGTGGCACCGTACAACTCATCCAGGGCACGGTTTAAGGCAAGGGGAGCGGGGTACTCATCCGTTCCGCTTTTTAAGAGCCTTGCAATCAGTGCATTCTTTGCCGCTTCTTCCTTGCAAAGAGGACGGTAAAGAGCAACACGGATGCTGATTGTTTTAAATTGCTTTGCAGGGATGTGAAAAAAACGAATCCCGTTTTCTGCAATGATTTGTTTCATAATTCTCACGCCTTTCATTAAGTAAACAGTTGGGTACCGCAGAAAATTTTCTGTCTGCAAATCTGATAATCCCAAGGAGTGTCCCCGGAAAAATGGGTCATGACAAGCTCAGGATTCAAGTTTTCCGGTGTACCTGCCGCAAGCCGTAGGGTCAGCACCCCGTCCTGATAACAAAATTGATGAATCATAGGCATAATATCCACATCTTTCAATCCCCGTTTGCTCTTTTTGGGGACAATCAGCTCCTTTTGTGTAAAAAAGCGTTGAATTTCTTCCTCGTCGGGAATATCGCCTCGGAAGGTGACGGTGTATTCTGCCTCGGTAATGTCAGCCCCTTTATGAACAGGTGCTGCCGCGGAAATGACATGAAAACCGGGAGGCAATGCCTCATCAAGCCGCTTTGCCGCCTCCTCAAAAGCAATTTCCTCCGCAAAACCAATATCCACCATTTCACAATTGCTGGTGAACCCCAAGGAAAGGGGCATTACAAAGGAAATGATTGGGTGTGGGTTGAATCCCTGAGAATAAGCAATGGGCAGTTTTGCACGCCTTAACGCTCGGATAAAAGCACGGAGCGTATCCAAATGCGCAATATATTTTAATTCATCATTCTTTGTATATTGTAACCGAATGACAGCCATATTATCCCTCCTTGTATTTCATGCAGATTCCCGCCTTGAAACAGTCCGCACCGCATTTGTTGCAGGCAGTAAGACAGGGCTTTGTGGTTTTGGCTTCCTTTGCCCGTTTGCTTTCACGAATCAAAAATTCCTTTGTCACACCCACATCAATGTGGTCCCAGGGGAACACTTCTTCGTACGAACGGGTTCTTGCGGTATAAAAATCAGGGTCAATGCCACATTCGGTGAAGGATTCCAACCATGTGTCGTATTTAAAAAATTCTGTCCAGCCGTCCATTTTACAACCCTTTTTCCATGCCGTGTACAGCACCTCCGAAAGACGTCTGTCCCCACGGGCAAAAATGCCTTCTAAACGGCTTGTTTTGGAATCGTGATAATTGTATTTAATGGCTTTGGAATGAATGTTTTCTCCCAACACCTTTTGCTTTTGCTCGATGGTTTCGATACTGTCCTGTGCCTCCCAGCTAAAGGGGGTAAAGGGTTTGGGAATAAAGGAGGAGGAGCTTACTGTAATTCTGGGATTGGCAGGTCTTTGCCCCCGTTCCAATTCATAATACTGATCTAATGCCAGATGAGCAAGCTCGCCAATGGCGGCAACATCTTCCTCTGTTTCAGTAGGAAGTCCAATCATAAAGTACAGCTTGATTCCGCTCCAACCGTTTTCAAAGGCTAATTTCACGGAGGACAGCAAATTCTCCTCAGTAATGTTTTTGTTAATCACATCTCTCATTCTCTGGGTTCCTGCCTCAGGGGCAAAGGTGAAACTGGATTTTCTCTGTTTCTGAATTCGATTGATTAAATCAAGATTGAAGGAATCCAGACGGAGAGAGGGGAGAGCAATGTTGGTACGGTTTTGCTCCGCGTGTTCTAATAAGGTGTCTGTCAAATCGGAAAAATGAGAATAATCCCCCGTGCTTAACGAGGTGAGGGACAGTTCTTCATAGCCTGTGTTATTCATCAGGCAATCCGCACAGTCGGTAAGCACATCGGGGCTCTTTTCCCGAACAGGGCGGTAAATGATTCCCGCCTGACAAAAACGGCATCCTCTGGTACAACCGCGGAACACTTCTAACATAATTCTGTCATGAACAATGTCGGAGAAGGGGACCACCAGATTGTCAGGATAATACACCTTGTCCAAATCACGGATAATTCTCTTTTTTATAATAGAAGGAACTCCCGCTGTGTTGGGCTTGATTTCTTTTACCGTGTTGTCCTCGTGATAGGTAACATCATAAAATTGGGGAACATAAATCCCTTCAATTTTTGCAATTTTAAGGAGAAAGTCTAATCTGTTGCCGCCTTCCTGTTTCCATTCGGAGTAGGCATCCATGACCTCTAAATTGACTTCCTCTCCTTCTCCTAAGATAAAAAAGTCAACAAAAGGAGCCAGAGGCTCTGCGTGATACGCACAAGGCCCTCCGGCACAGACAAAGGGGTCTTTTTCGCCTCTGTCTTTCGTTTTTACGGGAATGTGTCCCAAATCCAACATATTTAATACATTGGAATAGCACATTTCATATTGTAAGGTAAAGCCCACAAAATCAAAGTCGCAGAGAGGGTCGCCGCTTTCCAAAGCGAACAAGGGTTTATTGTGCTGACGGAGCAGTGTTTCAAAATCATCCCAGGGGGCGAAAACACGCTCGCACCAGATGTTTTCTCTTGTGTTGAGCAAATGGTAGAGAATTTTCATTCCCAGATGGGACATTCCCACCTCATATACATCCGGAAAGCAGAAGGCAAACCGAATGTCAATGTGGGACAGATTCTTTTTGATGCTGCCCCATTCTCCTCCCGTGTATCGGGAAGGCTTTTGCACTTGTTTGAGTAGTCGATCCATATAATTTTTCTCCTGTTACTGTACCCCCAATCGAAATGAGTGCATCTGCAATCTCCTGTTCGGTCAGGGTGGTTTTGAGTTTCATTTCATTGTCCACAATGTGCACCACACAGTATCGGGCGGAGGAAAAGTATTGTAACAGCCGCCGCAAGGGTACGGTATGGTTGACGGTAAGGGTTCGGGTTTTATAAATACCGTCGCATCGTTTTTTGTGTCGGTAATCAAAGGCATTTTGGGTCATGGTCACCTTCTCATAGCCTCCCTCTGCCCACATTTTATAGCCGAAAAAACAGGCAATCATCAAAAGAGAGGGGTTCCAACGGGTGGTGTAAAGAATGAACACTCCCAACCCTGCCATCAGACAAACCGAAATTCGGGACAAAAAAATAATCCTATGATATCCTAT
>JAZURC010000149.1:0-3530 GCA_045606005.1 Clostridia bacterium | reverse complement strand
GAAATTTATGTTATAATTATTATAATTCATATTTGAAAATAAAATAAGGAGTTAACTACATGAAAGAGAAATTATCTTACAAAAAGGGAATAGTTAGAAACAGGAACCTTTTCTTGCTTGATTTTTTGAGTTCTTTTATTGCGTATTTTATTTCGTACGGTCTGACAGACCATTTTTCAGGAGGCGTAGATTTTGTCATAACTCATTTAATTCAAGTTATCGGGACCGGCATTTTGTTTTGCGGAATTTTATATTTTTTGAGAATCTATTCTGTTATGTGGATTTATAGCGGTACGAAAGATTATCTTCGGTTAATTTTATGTTGCATATCCGCATCTGCACTGAGCGTGCTGTTGTATTTGGCATTGTATTATGCAAACAATCTGAAAATTTCGATGCTGGCAGTTATTTTGGTATCTGCTTGGGTGGTAGGCATTCGAATGAGTCTCAGAGCATGGCATCATATCAATAAAGAACGAACAATTTCCTCTTTTGGCTATCCCAAAAAACGATTGCTGATTGTAGGGGCAGGTGAGGCGGCTTCGGTTGTATTGCGTGATATGGATTTGAACAAAAATTTAAATTATGAAGTCGTAGGATTTATAGATGACAATACCGAAAAAAGGAATGGAAGTATTGGTGGTATTCAGGTTTTGGGTAACCGTGATTCTATTCCGAGAATTTGTCGTTCACGAAGAATTGATGAAATTTTGGTTGCTATTCCTTCTGCACCTGCTATAGAGAGAAAGGAAATTATTGAAATTTGTAACGAAACAAACTGTAAGGTAAAAATTCTTCCCAGTATTGATCAGATGATTGATCATCCTGACAAAGCAACGAAGGCTCGTAATGTGCAAATTGAGGATTTACTTGCCCGCGAGCCGATTAAGTTGGCGAATGATGAAATTTGCAATTATATTAAGAATAAAGTGGTAATGGTAACCGGCGGCGGTGGTTCAATCGGATCGGAGCTGTGCCGTCAGATTATGAAATTTTCGCCTAAAAAATTGATCGTTCTGGATATTTATGAAAATAATGCCTACGAGCTCCAAATGGAATTGAATCGGAAGTATCCTGATAATATGCCGATTGTCATTATTGCATCCGTCCGAGATGAAGCTCGACTGGAGAAAATATTTTCTACATATCGACCGGAAATTGTATTTCATGCGGCAGCCCATAAGCATGTGCCTTTAATGGAAGTCAGCCCAAGCGAAGCAATTAAAAATAATGTATTTGGTACTTTGAATGTGGCAAAGTGTGCAGATAAATTTGGTGTACATCGTTTTGTATTGATTTCTACAGATAAAGCGGTCAATCCCACCAATATTATGGGGGCAACCAAGCGTATTTGTGAAATGATTGTACAATGTATGCAGCAAAACAGCAAAACGGAATTTGCTATGGTTCGATTTGGAAATGTACTGGGTTCAAACGGTAGTGTAATTCCTTTGTTTAAAAAGCAGATCGAACTTGGAGGACCAATCACAGTTACGGATAAACGGATTACGCGATTTTTTATGACGATTCCGGAAGCTGCTCAGTTGGTGTTGCAAGCAGCAGCGTATGCCAAGGGAGGAGAAATTTTTGTTCTGGATATGGGAGAACCTGTCAGAATCTATGATTTGGCAAAGAATTTAATTAAGCTGTCCGGTTATCAACCGAATGTAGATATCAAGATTGAATTTTGTGGTCTTCGTCCCGGCGAAAAATTATATGAAGAATTGTTAATGGACGAGGAAGGACTAACCAATACAAGCCATCAGAAAATTTTCATTGGAAAACCCATTGACATTGATGCTAAGCATCTGGAACAAATGTTAAATAAGCTACATAAAGCGTCTGATAGTGACGACGGGGAATATATTAAGGATGTAATTGAACAAGTAGTTCCTACATATATTAGAAAAAAAGAGAATAGTTCAGAACCGCAGGTTGTTTAATAAACATCTCGAAATTACATTGAACTTTTTTAGATTATTTTCTTTTTGCTATGTGACAATATAATTCATATCAAATTGAATAGAAGGAGGATATTTTATGGAACTGAAAGGAAGTAAAACAGAAAAAAATTTGATGGAAGCTTTTGCAGGAGAAAGTCAGGCAAGAAATAAATACAGCTATTATGCATCCAAGGCAAAGAAGGATGGCTATGTGCAAATTGCTGCTATTTTTGAAGAAACTGCCGCAAATGAAAAAGAGCATGCAAAACTCTGGTTTAAGTACTTGCATGGCGGTGCTGTTCCTGATACTGCTGAGAATTTATTGGATGCAGCAGAAGGGGAAAATTACGAATGGACCGATATGTATGACCGTATGGCAAAAGAAGCGGAAGAAGAAGGATTTACAGAAATTGCAGCAAAATTTGCAGCAGTTGCAAAAATCGAGAAAGAGCATGAAGAACGCTATCGTAAGCTGCTTGCCAATGTAAAAGAAGGTCTGGTATTTTCAAGAAAGGAAGATATGATCTGGCAGTGTTCTAATTGCGGACATATTGTAATAGGAAAAAAAGCACCTGAATTATGTCCTGTATGTGTTCATCCCCAAAGCTATTTCCAAATTAAAGCAGAAAATTATTGATTGATGTCACGAAGAAGAGGCAGTAGTAAAATGATTTCGTTTTGCTACTGCCTCTTCTTGTTTTCGTCATAAAAATATTTTCAAATCAGCAAATGCAGTATCTTTTAAGCGATTGGAACAACTGATTCGGTACCGTTTAGAAGAATATTGCTTATTTTATCTTAATTCCGTCTGCATTGGATATGCAGGGAAGGTGGTCGTGTTGAATTTTTTTGCACATCACGGTACCCTTTCCTTGACCGCCAAAGGCAGAGTCCATTCCAAAACCGCATCTCATATTTTCAAACAACACATTTTCAGTTTCCATGCCGTTAAAATAAACACAGGAAAATCCGTCAGATTTTGTTTGATTCCAGTCAATGTAAATATGTTCGTCAGAAGGGAGCAGCTTCCACGCCTTATCGTAAGTAATGTTTGAAAACCGCACATTTTCTACCTTTCCTTCTCCAAAGTACACCGCCATAAAACCGTTACCAAATAAACGAATATTGTCAAAGGAGGAGTCTGATAGGGTGTTATTGAGGAAAAGGGCATATCTTGCATGAGTCATGACATTTGAAACAGAAATACCAAAAGTTTCTCCGTGTTTTGCTTTTTCTTTATTATACCAATAAGATTCTCCGATAATAATAGCAGCTTCTGTTCGGAATCCAATTTCACCGGAAATAATTTTCTTTCAAGGAATGATATTTCCTTCGTTATCTGTTTTAATAATCAAATCGGGATTTTGCACAACGGATGCATCCTGCTCCGACCAGGGGGAGGTTTCGATTACATTGTCGATTCTGGTATTATAAATTTTATAGCCGTCATGGTTTAACAATCTGAATAACGCACATCCGCCTACACCATATCACATGATATTGCGCATGGCAATGCTCTTTTGGGTGTCCTTTTCTTCGATTGCTTCCGGAATTTTAGAATTTTTATTGGCGAACACATTGCAGACG
>JAZURC010000148.1:0-12899 GCA_045606005.1 Clostridia bacterium | reverse complement strand
AAGCTCGTCTACATAACCGCTTTCCCGTAAAATAGCATCCAGCAGAGTAACCATTTCCTCCCGATATTTGAAAAAGCCGTATATCAAATCATGGAACATCACAAGTTTAACGGCTGAACGGGATAATTCCGGAATTTCATTGGCACAGCCTGTCGCCTCGAACATACTGATTCCTCGGCTCAACGCAATTTCCTCCAAGGTATCAATGCTTTTTTGCCCGATTCCCCGCTTTGGCTGATTGATAATCCGTTTTAAACTGATATTATCCCCCGGATTTTGAACCAAACGAAGATAGGCAATGATATCCTTTACTTCCTTGCGGTCATAAAAACGCATCCCCCCCAACACTCTATGGGGAATTCCGTTTTGATTCAAAACATTTTCCAGCACACGGGACTGGGCATTCATACGGTAAAGAACGGCAAAATCAGAATAGGATGCCCCCTCTCGCCGCACAAGAGCAGAAATTTTATCCGCAATAAAATAAGCTTCGTCATGCTCGTTTTGTGCATCGAATAAGAAAGGCAGCTCTCCGTCCTCATTTTTCGTCCAAAGTCGTTTTTCTTTTCTTTGGGTATTATTGGCAATGACGCAGTTTGCCGCCTCCAACACCTTTGCGGGACAGCGGTAATTCTGTTCCAGTTTAATCACCGTTGCATTGTCAAAACAACGCTCAAAATCAAGAATATTCTGAATATTGGCTCCGCGGAATTTATAAATACTCTGGTCGTCATCCCCTACCACACACAAATTATGATGCTTTGAGGATAACAGACGAACCAGTTCAAACTGACAATGGTTCGTGTCCTGATACTCATCCACTAGGATATAACGAAACTTATTGGCGTAATAGTCCAACACCTCAGGATGCTCTTTGAATAACCTTACCGTCAGCAAAATAATATCGTCAAAATCCACTGCGTTATAGGTGCGGAGTTTCTGTTGATACAGGGTATAAAGTTCCGCCACCCGACTCATCCTGTAATCCCCTTCATATTTTTTGGAAAAGGCATTGCAATCGATAAGAGAATCCTTGGCCGAGCTGATATATGACAGCATGGTTTTGGGCGGAAAGGTTTTATCATCCAGATTCAGCTGAGAAAGACATTCCTTCATCAACGCCTGTTGGTCCGCAGAATCGTACACATTAAAGGTACTTTCATAGCCCAATTTTTCAATATCACGGCGTAAAATCCGCATACAGCAAGAGTGAAAGGTCCCAGCCCAAATATCCTCGGCACAGTTGCCCAATATTTGGGAAAGCCTACTCTTTAGCTCCCCTGCCGCCTTATTGGTAAAGGTAATGGCAAGCACCGACCAGGGTGCTGCCCCCAAATCTTCAATAATATGAGCAATCCGATTTACAAGCACAGTAGTTTTTCCGCTGCCTGCTCCTGCTAAAATCAACAAAGGTCCTTCTGTTTGCTCTACCGCCCTTTGCTGCATTTCATTCAAATGACTAAAATCCATAACAACCTCATCAACAATTTAATTTATTCTATTATATCATAAAATCATAGTAATTGTAAATAATATTTCAAAAAGCAATTATAAATTTTTTTGAATTGTCAATAATAGTGTAGAGCTCGGTAAATACTTTATCGAACGGATTTTTTTAAAAAGGAGTGTTACTATGAATTCCAGAGTAGATTGCGCCGTTTATGACTGTATGTACAATTCCACAGGAGTCTGTACGGCAAACGAAATTAACATCTGCGGTTCCGATGCGACAGAGGTAGATTCGACCTGCTGTGCCACCTTCAGCAAGGGAAATATGACCAACAGTATTGCAGACCAGTCTGCCTCCGGCACCTTTATCGGATGTGAGGTTACCAACTGCGTGTACCACGCTGATCACAAATGCAAGCTGGACGAAATTCAGGTTGACGCCTGCGGCTGCAGCGGAGATAAGTGTTCTTGTGATTCGGATACCTGTTGTGATTCCTTTCAGTGCAGATAAAAACAGAAGCCTATGGCCCGAACAGGGAGAATAAAGTGAATTGCAAATAGCCTTTGCACGAATTGACAGCAATGCTGTCATGAATTGTCCCGAAATATCGGGACTTGAATTGAATTCCTTTGGAATTCGTTGTGGTTGAAAATCGTTTCGATTTTCCTTGATTTTATTTTTCCGAAGGGAAAATTTCCATAATGCATCGCAAGATGCAATTCATGAACTTGCAAAGTTCAATTCACGTTGCGACAGCAACAATTCATGCGAGAATCACATTCGAGCAATTCACTTGTATTACAACAAAAAAGCGTGCCGATATCTTTCGACACGCTTTTTTGACTTCTTTTCTTATTTGTTCTTTCCGCCTTTGCACATTGCCCAGAAAGGACCTGCAATAAATACAGAAGAATAGAAACCTGCAATAACACCTACAATGATAGGCAAAGTAAATTCTACCAGAGAGGTAATCCCCATCATAGAACCAAACACACACAGTAAGACGATTGTCAGCAAGGTTGTGATGGTGGTATTAATAGAACGACCCATGGTGCTCTTAATACTGTCATTTACCAAATCGTTAAGAACCGTTTTCTTGGTTGCCAAACGGCGGCGTTCACGAATCCGGTCAAATACCATGATAGAAGCGTTGATGGAATAACCCAAAATGGTCAGGATTGCCGCAATGAAAGAAGAGTTCACGGGAATTTGTAAAATGGAATAAAAGCTCAACATAATCAGCACGTCGTGAACCAAAGCAATGACTGCTGAAACACCGGACATCAACTCAAAACGAATGGTGATATAAACCAGCATCAGAATAACGGTAATCAGGCACAGCAGGAAGGATTTTTGCAACATTTCCTTACCAACAGTAGCACTTACATTACTGATAGAAATTGCCTCAGCTTCAATGCCGTATTTTTCAATCAGGGCATTAGTCAGCTTTTCACGGTCTTCACTTGCCAGTTCCTTATTCTTTCCCTGATACATAATCTTGATGACAACATCTTCACCGTTTTCTCCGGACTTCTGAACAGAAGAAGGAGTCACGCCAATGGCATCTTTTACCAAGGTTTCAACATCTTTGTTTTTAAATTCCTGACCCAAAGCAGCAGTTACATTGATACCGCCCTGAAACTCAATATCCATTGCAAATCCCTGTGCAATCATGGAGACAATACCGATTACAATCAGGACAATGGAAATCATAAAAAAGATTTTTTTCTTTTCAACAATATTAAACATCTGACTTCCTCACTTTCGCACCAAATGCACGGGGGTTCGATACTCCAATGCCCACCAGTTGTTTCAACAGCACACGGCTTACTACAACAGCAGTAAACATACTTACGATAATACCCAGCCCCAATGTGATTGCAAAGCCTTTTACAGAGCCCATACCGAAGAAGTACAGAACAACAGCTGCAATCATGGTAGTAATGTTCGCATCAATAATCGCGGTTAAAGCGCGGTGGAATCCTGCGTCAACAGAAGCACGAACGGTCTTTCCGTTGTTCAGTTCTTCCTTAATACGTTCATAAATAACAACATTCGCATCAACCGCCATACCGATACCCAAAATGATACCTGCGATACCGGACAGGCTCAGGTTTACTTTTGTAACTGCCATTACAATTCCCATCAAAGCCATATAGCCGAGGAGAGCAATGTCAGCCGCCAGACCTGCCACACGGTAGTACAGCAGCATAAACAGCATAACCAGTAAAATACCGATACCACCGGCAATCAAGCTGGTGCTCAACACTCTGTCACCCAAGGTCGGACCAACACTCTTTAATTCAATGTCCTTCAGACCGAAAGGCAACTGACCTGCCTGAATGACACCTGCCAGATATTTTGCATATTCTGCATCAAAATCACCGGAAATGATACATTCGCTGCTGTTAATTTCCTGTGCTACAGCAGGGCTGGAAATGGCATCTTCATCCAGCATAATGGTGATATAGTTTTTGCTTTCACTAGCTTTCGCAGCGGCAGCAGCAGTTGCTGCAGCAAACTTAGAAACAGCTTCTTCCTTCCAAACCAGCTTTACATGGTGCTGACTGACACCACTTTCATCCACCACATCAAATGCAGCAGAGGCAGAGTCAATGTCAGACCCTTACATGACTACGTTTCCGTCAGCATCGGCAAAGGTCAGAACAGCCGTAGCTCCCAACTTCTGAACCGCTTCTTCCGGATCGGACACAGAAGGAATTTCAACCTCAATACGGTTGTCCCCCTGTTTTGCAACGGTAGCTTCGGTATAATTCAAAGCATCCAGACGAGCCTTCAACATACTGATTGCAGTTGTCATTTCGTCAGAAGAAGGAGTCACAGACTTTCCATCCTTATCCGTTGCTTCAAATACGATTCTGGAACCGCCCACCAGATCTAATCCCTGACGGATTCCATAAACGTCATTGCCTTCGTCCAAAACGCCGGGTACTGTTCCCGGAATTCCGAATACAGCGAAAGCAGACAGCGCAAAAATCACTAAAGTGGTCAGCGCAAAGATTGCAATGCTTTTTTGCTTCAAAACAATTCCTCCTAACAAAAATTTCTTCTATTGTTAAAACCCCCAAAGAATCAAGCTCTAGGTGCCATCACAATCAATTCCAGTTGGTCATTGTCCCAACTATCAGAAACAATCACCTGTTGATTTTCTGCATAGGAAACCCTATCAAAAGAGGAATTCACCTCTGTTGCCACAGGCACCAGTTTTTGCTCCGTTCCCCGTTTGAAAAAGAGTTCATTTGCACTTACCCATACAGTCTTGTCCGACAAAGGCGCACCTGTCATTCCCGTACTGCCCGCGGAATGGTCAGACTGATAATAAATTTCTCCGGCATCATAGGAATGAAACGGAAAGGTTCTTCCCGTCCAGCCGGAAACCAAAATCAGGCATATAATAAGCCCGAATATAAACAGCCGTTTTCTCATTTCTCATTTCCTTCTGTATTAAAAATCATCATACCATTTTATTATACCATACTTTTTTCAAAAGTGCAATGATTATTGTGACGTTTTTCAAATTTTTTCTGCTAATGGCTGGACTGATAAAGGGCAGGGAAATCAGTTTTCCCTGCCCTTTATTATTTCGCCGTTCCTTTTCTTCTTGCTTTATATCCTAGATTGATTCCCACAATTCCGCCCAACGCTCCTGCCGCAAAGCCCAGTAACACCGTAGGAATCAACTCAGGAGTAAAATATCTGCCTTCATAAATGATGGCTCCTACCAGTCTTAAAATAAGGGGACAAATAATTCCGGTAATGCCCCCAACCAGCCATCCGCCTGAGGTAACGTGCCGTACTGACCACAGTCCTGCCACAAAAATACCCAAAAGGTTTGCTCCTGTTACAACGGGTTCTAAAAGCCCTTCCCCGGCCTTAGTAAAGGTGATTACCGCTGCCAGAATCAACAAAAGAAATAAGGTCACGCCATAGCCTGTCAGCACACCAAATCCAATATTTTTTAATTTCAGCTGCACCATAAAAAACACCCCTTCAAAAAACAGTCTTACTTTACTGTATTTCCAAAGGGGAATTTTTATGACTTATTCTTGAGTTTCTTCTGAAATCTCCTCATCAGGATCTTCCAGTGTATCGGGTTTTTCTTTTTCTGCAGATTTTTCTACAACACCGATTGCTTCACGCTGTAATTTCAGCTTCACACGGTCAGGACCTGTTTCCATGATGAAATAATCATCCTTCAGCTTTACTATTTTACCATAAATACCGCTGTTTGTAATAATGGTATCACCGTTTTTAATTTCGCTGAGCATCTGCTTGCGTGCCTTCGCCTGCTTTTGTTGGGGACGAATCAACATAAAATAAAAGATTGCAATCAGCACAACAAAATAAAGAATTGTACCTGTTTGACCTCCCATTTTATTCACTCCTCTCTGTATTTTTTATTATAATATATTATACCCTTTTTTCCAACATTTAGCAAGTCTTTTTTTAAAATTAATGATATTTTTCATAAATTTTCCTTGCCAATTCTTCCGTAATCCCCGAAACCTTGCAAAGTTCAGCAACGTCTGCCCGTTTGATTGCTGCAGCAGAACCGAAGTGTTGCAGTAAAGCCTTCCTCTTTGCAGGTCCGATTCCGGATATTTCTTCCAGCGAGGACATCAGCTGATGTTTTTTGTGCACCTGCTTATGATAAGTAATGGCATGGCGGTGTACCTCCTCCTGAATTCGAGCAAAAAACCGAAAGGCGGGGGATGAAACGCTGAAGGAAAATTCCTGCTCTCCGTTGGTGATTCCACGGGTTTTATGGCGGTCGTCCTTGACCATGCCGAGAACCGCAATCTCCCAATCCTTATCCTGCATCATTCCCTTTACTGCATTCACATGCCCTTTTCCACCATCTAATAAGATCAAATCGGGCAAAGGATAAAACTTTGCTTTATTCGGCTCCAACTCACCCGTTTCGATCAACATTTGTTCTCGGGTTCCATGGGTCATCCTGCGGAACAACACCTCGCACATAGAAGCATAATCATCAGGCCCCTCCACCGACTTGATTTTAAATTTCCGATAGGCTCGTTTTAGCGGAACTCCATCCACAAATACCACCATACCGCCTACAGAATCTACCCCTGCGGTGTTGGAAATATCATAAGATTCCACCCGTCTTGGAAGAACGGGTAATTTCAATTCTTCCTTTAACTCTAAAAGGAGGGCTTTGGTTTTATTGGCAGCACTTCGAATGTTTTCTAAGGATTGGAGTGCATTCCCCCGAACCATTTCCATCATCGCCTTCCCCTCTCCCCGTTTGGGAACGGACACAGTAACCTTGCGTCCTTTAAGGGTAGACAACCACAGGGAAATTTCCTCCCCGTCTTCTATTTCTTCCTGAAGAAGAATTTCCTTTGGAATCATTTCGCTGTCATGATAAAATTGTTTTAAAAAACCGCTGAGCAATTCTGCTCCTTCCTCATTGCCTGCGCCGTTCATGGCAAAATGCTCTCTGCCCAATACTTTGCCGTCACGGACAAAAAACACCTGAACGCAAGCATCATCTCCGTCTTGGGCAAAACCGATATAATCCTGTTCTTTTTTCACACTTACCAGCATTTTTTGTTTTTCCGTGATTTGCTCTATATTTTTTAGCTGATCACGATAATAAGCCGCTTTTTCATACTCTAAATTTTGAGACGAGAGCATCATAGCACGAGTAAATTCCTCTTTTAAATCTCCTGTTTTTCCTTCCAGGAAACGCTCTGCACGGTCAAGCATCTGTGCATATTCCTCAGGAGGAACCTTTCCTGTACAAATGCCGGGGCATTGTTTCATATGATAATACAGACAAGGTCTGCTTTTGCCAAAATCTCTCGGAAATTCATGGTTACAGGAATACAGTCCAAAGGTCTTTCGCAACAGCTCCAGAGTTTCCCGTGCCACCGCCGCATTCAGATAGGGACCGTAATACCTGGCGTTGTCCCGTTCCCGTTTTCGGGTCATAAAAACCTTTGGATAGTCCTTTCCTGTTTCTATCTTTAAAAATGGATAATGCTTATCATCCTTTAACAGAATGTTGTATTTTGGTCTGTATTTCTTAATCAGATTACATTCCAGCATCAACGCTTCTGTTTCGCTGTCCGTTACGATATATTCAAAATGGTGAATATGCTCTACCATTGCCACAACCTTCGGGGAATGATGTTTGGAGGATTGAAAATACTGCCGTACCCGATTTTTTAAATTCTTGGCTTTCCCCACATAAATGACAGAATCTGTTTTATCATGCATCAGGTAAACTCCCGGTTGATCGGGCAAGGTCTTTAGCATTGCCTGAATCTTTTCGTTCATAAAAATCCTCCTTTCCCAATACAAAAATTGGCTGTGGAAACATTGCTCCACAGCCTCTTTCGTCTGTCTTATCAGTCTGCAAAATTGGAAGAAATCAACTGAACCAAACCGTTCACTGCTTCTTCTTCATCCTCACCGTCTGCATTTAAGGTAATGGTTGTTCCTTTATCAATGCCCAAAGAGAGAACGCCTAATAAGCTCTTTGCATTTATTCTCCGCTCGCCCATCTCAATCCAGATGCTGGCTCTGTATTCATTTGCCTTCTGAATAAAGAAGGTTGCAGGTCTTGCATGCAAGCCCACGGAATTTTGGATGGTAATCTCCTTTGTAATCAAATCAGCCACTCTCCTATTTTTTGTGTACCAAAAGCAACTTTATAGAAATATATTTTAATTATAGCACATCTGAATAAACTTTTCAACCGCTATTTTTCACTATTTTATAAATATTTTTTTCTTGTTTTTTATTAAAAATACTAATTATTTCGTTTTTGTTGCTCTGCTTGTTCTAACATTTGCTCTGCAGCTGCCACCGTAAGGTCGGTCACACTGACACCGCCAAGCATTCTGGCAAGCTCATGAAGTCTGTCTTCTTTGTCAAGCAAGGTTACTTTTGTGGACGATCTTCCTTCTATCTCCTGTTTTTCAATCAGAAAATGTCCGTCCGCCATGGCTGCAATCTGAGGCAGATGGGTGATACAAATAATCTGCTTGGCACGGGACAGACCTGACAGCTTATCTGCTATTTTCTGAGCTGCCCGACCGCTGACACCGGTATCAATTTCGTCAAAAATCAAGGTGCCTACAGGGTCTGCATCTGCTAATACCGATTTTAATGCCAGCATAATACGGGACAATTCCCCGCCTGAAGCAATTTTAGAAAGCTCCTTCAATTCCTCTCCCGGATTGGAGGATAACAAAAATATTGCCTTTTCTCCGCCGTTTTCACCGGGTTCACAGGGTGTAAATTGCACAGAAAACCGCATTTTCCCCATATCAAGAAGGCTTAGCTGTTCCATAATGTCCTGCTCCAGCTTTCTTCCGGCTTTCTTTCTGGTTTCACCCAGGCGGAACGATGCCTGTTCCAACAAGGCTTGCTTTTCATTTAATTGATGTTGAAGTTTCGCCAGTTTTTCTTCACTGTTTTCAAAGTTTTCTGTTTTTTCTTTGATTTCGTTATAATAAGAAAGTACGGCTTCTTCCGTTGCGCCGTATTTTCGTTCTAATTTACGAATTTCCTCTAAACGGTTTTCCGTCCGTTCCAAAGCACGGGGATCACGTTCCAGTTTTTGGGCATAATCCCGAAGCTCATGGGAAGCATCATCCATCAATGCCGCCGCTTCCTCCAGGCTTTGGCTCAAGGATTCCAGCTCCTTGTCATAAACCGCTGCTTTTCCCAACGCATCCAAAGCACGGGAAAGGGCATCATGAGCCCCCTCGTTACCATATAAATAGTCATACGCCTTTTCGGTATTCTGACTAATCGTTTCGGTATGCTCTAACAGTTTCAGTTGTTCCCGTAGTTCTTCTTCCTCTCCTACACGAAGCTGCCCCTGTTCAATTTCCTGCATCTGATAACGGTACAACTCCTGAAGTTGGGCATTTCCTTCTGTTGACTGCAGTTGTTCAATTTCCTGTCTGACCTCTTTCACTTCTTCAAAAGCGAAACGGCAAGCTTCCCGTTCTGTCTCGTTTTTGGCAAACCCATCTATCAAATCAATATGCTTTCCGTTTTGTAAAAGCAGTTGATTGTCATGCTGACCGTGAATATTCAAAAGCAAGGGAGCTGCTGCCTTTATTGTCCCCGCTGTCGTTAATTCTCCGTTAATACGGCAGACGCTTCTTCCGTCCCGATAAAGCTCACGGCTGACGAGCACCTGTCCGTCCTCACTCATTACACCGCGTTCTTCAAGCATTTTGCAGGCCTTCTCATCCAAAGAAAACAAAGCCTGAACCTTTGCCTTTTCCGCGCCGGTGCGAATCAAATCCTTGGAGGTTCGCTCTCCTAATACCATATTGATAGAATCAATGATAATTGATTTTCCTGCTCCTGTTTCGCCGCTTAATACCAAAAATCCTGACGCGGGCTCTAAGGTCACCTTTTCGATAACCGCAATTTGTTCAATTTGCAGGCTGATGAGCATTGATGCCACCTCCAAATCTTATCTCATTCCATCTTCCAATTCAAATGCCACTTTTTTTGCTTCTTCTTCTGTACGGGTGATGATCATAATGGTATCATCTCCGGCAATAGAACCAAGTGTTTCAGGTATATTCATCCGATCCAGCAAGGAGCCAACACCTTGCGCCATCCCGCTCAGTGTCTTTACAACGACGATGTTCATGGCATAGTCTACACTTAGCACCGATTCGCTGAAAATGGTACCGCTGGTGTGGTAACGGGGTTCCTCTCCTCCCACAGCATACACCATTTCCCCACTGTCATCATGCACCTTAATCAGCTTCAAATCCTTAATATCACGGGACAACGTTGCCTGAGTTACCTTCACACCACTCTTTTCTAAAAAGTCAGCCAGTTCCTTTTGGGTTCTGATGCTGTTTTCCCGAATAATTTCTAAAATTTTTCCGTGTCTTGAGGTTTTCAATGTGTATCACTTCCCAACTTTTCATGCAAAATATCATAAAAACTACGGCTATGTACCCGAATGAGTCGGGTTTCTTTTTCCCCTTTTCTAATTTCCAGTCGGTCTTCTGCCCGAATGTCATACAATGCAATCCCATCTGCTACAACATGAGCCGTTTTTTCCTCCGCCATAGTCAGGGCGATGTTTCTTTGAGAAGAAACCACCAGAGATCTGGCTCGAAGCATATGGGGGCAAACAGGCGTAATTCCCACCGCTTCCACATCAGGCTCTAAAATCGATCCTCCTGCAGATAACGCATAGGCAGTGGACCCCGTAGGGGTTGTTACAATCAAGCCATCTGCAAGATAAGTATCTGCATAGGCACCGTCAATCAGTAAATTGATTTTTAAAATAGATTCTCCCGTTCCCCGGGAAACTACAATATCATTCAACGCATAAAAAGGCTGGCTTTCCTGTCCCTCCCGAATCAGAACACATCGAAGCATCATTCTGCTTTCAATCCGAAAATCCTCTTCAATCAGACGGGAAAATAAATCATTTTCTCCCTTTTTCAGTTCGCTGATAAATCCAAGATGTCCGAAATTGATTCCCAATAAAGGCAAATTGGTTTCATGTGCCGCACGAAGAAGCGTTCCATCTCCTCCCAGCACCAAAACGGCCTGAGCCTCATGCTCTGCTTCTTCAGAAGAACAGTAATCAATTCCTTTGATTTCGCCAAGACTGCGGTATTTTTCTTCCATCAGCACCTTAGCGCCCAAACTTTGAAGAGAACGAGTCGTATCACAAATTCCCTCCAATACCTGATTCATTTTTGGATTTGGTTTTAATAAAAAACACTTCAAACGATCACATCCCCGTTATCGGAATGAAGCACCTCGTGAGCCGTTTCTACCGTTTTCTCCACATTGTAGCTCCCTTCCGTTCCTTTGGTTATATACAATAAATATTCAATATTTCCTTTTGGGCCTTTAATGGGAGAATAATCCAATCCTCCTATGGAAAAACCGTTGTCACGGGCATACCCTATCACCTGTTCAATGACCTGACGGTGTACCCCCTTGTCTCGGACAACACCGCCCTTTCCCACCTGACTTCGTCCTGCTTCAAACTGAGGCTTAATCAGGCAAACACCGCTGCCCTTCTCACCAAGCAGACGAAAAGCAACAGGCAATACCAGTTTCAATGAAATAAAGGATACATCCACGCTGACAAAATCCAACACATCCTCGATTTCTTCCACATAACGAATGTTGGTTCGTTCCATATTTACCACTCTCTCATCGGTACGAAGCTTCCAGTCCAGCTGACCATATCCCACATCCACTGCATACACTTTTTCCGCACCGCATTGGAGCATACAATCCGAAAATCCGCCGGTAGATGCACCAATATCCATACAGATACAGCCCTCAAGGGTAATGGGAAACATCTTCATGGCACGCTCCAATTTGTATCCTCCACGGCTGACAAACTTCATCTGTTCGCCCCGATATTCAATCTTGGCATCCCGTTCCACGCTTGTTCCGCCCTTTGTGACCTTTTCTCCGTCCACATAAACAAGCCCTGCCATAATCACCGCTTTTGCCTTATCTCTTCCGGTGACAAACCCCTGTTCCACCAGTAATACATCCAACCGTTCTTTCACTGTTTCAAAGCCTCCGTTACAGATTCGGTAATTGCCGCTGCATTCATTCCGTAATGTTCAAAAATGGTCGCCACGCTGCCATGGGGAATAAATTCATCGGGAAATGCCTTTTGGAGCAAAGGAGTTTGTATCTTTTGCTGATGCAAAAGACTTGCCACCTGTTCACAAACGCCCCCTGTAATACAACCGTCCTCCAGCACAACCGCAAGCGTTCCATTCTTTATCTGTTTGAGAATCAATTCTTCATCCAAAGGCTTTGCAAACCGCAAATCAGTAACAGATGCGGAAATTCCTTTTTGCTCCAGAAGCTCCGCCGTTTCCATTGCAATTCCGGTCATTCTCCCAATCGCAAGCAATGCTACCTCGCTTCCTTCCCGCAACACCCGTCCTTTTCCAAGGTCAATCGGGGTTCTGTCCTCAAAGGCTCTGCTTTCTCCCCCTCTGGGGTATCGCACAGCCACAGGACTTCCTAAATTTACTGCAAAAGACAGCATCCTCCGCAATTCGGAAAAATCAGAAGGTGCCATCACTGTCATATTAGGAATCTGCGTCAAAAAAGCCAAATCGAACATTCCCTGATGGGTTTCTCCGTCCTCTCCCACCACGCCTGCACGGTCAACACCGAATACAACAGGCAGCTTTTGTAAAGCCACATCATGAACAATCTGATCATACGCCCTTTGCAAAAAGGAAGAATACACCGCAAATACGGGAATATATCCTCCCATGGCAAGTCCTGCTCCGAAGGTTGTCCCATGTTGTTCTGCAATGCCCACATCAAAAAAACGATCGGAAAATTGCATGGAAAACTTTTGAAGCCCTGTTCCCTCCGGCATTGCCGCCGTAATGGCACAGATTTTTTTGTTGTTCTCAGC
>JAZURC010000147.1:0-10293 GCA_045606005.1 Clostridia bacterium | reverse complement strand
TTTTGACAAAAAACAAGCAACCGTCAGGAAAATCAAATGTTTTCCTGACGGTTTTTTCTTGTCATTCACAAAATGTAAAATATAAAATGGATACTACTATCTTAAATCCGCTTGTGTTAGACCGAGTTTGTCAGCGGTCTGAGACTTCTGATTTGCAGAAGTCTGTTTTCTTATGCTCGTGTTTTTTAATTTTTTTGAATATGGGGTTGCCATTTTTTGTTTGATGTGATATAATGAATTCAACGAAGCTGAATTTAGCTAAATTGACCTTTGGTCAGCAAAAAAAGGAGAATGAATATGAAATGGTGGAATAAAGAAAGTCTTACGATATCGGCAGTTCAATGCAAATATCACGAAACAAGCGAAGAAATATTTGATCAGTACGTAGCAAAATCAAACTTTAATACCGAACAGCTTCTTCATCTTACTGCAAGCGGACACATGGCATTTTATAATGAAGAAAGAGACGGAAAAAAGCTTGATGAATATTTAAAAAGAACAAGAAAAGCAGGTGTAAGAGAAATTATTTACAGTAATATTCACGGAGTTACTGCCGAAGACCACGAAAAGCATCCGGAATATTCACTTCTCGATAAAGACGGAAATGTGTTAACAGTATACGGCACTCATTATTACATCTGTTTTAACGGTCCGTATTTTGATGAGCATATAAAAAATATTAAAGCCTTGTGCAAGCATGATATTGACGGAATATTTTTAGACGGTCCTTCTATTCGTCCTGATGCTTGTTATTGTGAACACTGTCTTAAAAAATTTGAAGATATGTTTGGAAAATCCAAATACGAAGCGAGTAAAAAAGAAATTACAGAATTTAATATGAAAATGGCAACAGCTTTTGTGAAAGCGACCTATGAAGCTGTCAAAGAAACAAATCCAAATATACTTCTTTATTGCAATAACTGTTTGTTGGCACCTGATGGTTTTGGTTCAAGAACGAGAGACATCGAGCCTTACGTTGATATGATAGGAGGGGAAGGCGGTTTTGTATGGCTGGAAAAATCAACAACGTTGTGGCACACAAGTCCTGTGGTAAAAATGGCAGAAACGGTAAGTTGCGGGAAACCGAGAGTGTGCTTTATTGCCGGTGACCTTAAGCCATGGTCCTATTATATGCACACTCCTTGTGAAATAGATATTTATTACGGTCAGACCTTGGCATACGGCGCCAATGTATGGTTCGGATTGCACGGATCTTCCAAACAGGGGGAAACACCGGGCGGTAAGGCGGCAGCTGATTTTAATCAGTTTATTCGTAACAACAATGATTATCTTGTAAATACCAAATCATGCGCCCGGGTTGCTTTGTTCTGGTCAAATGCTACAGCGACAAATTACACCACAAGTGTGGATGAAACGGACTTTATTCAGGGCGGTGCTGAGCTTGGCTCCGATAAAGAACTTAAGAGCAATCAGTCTGCTGCTTTTAAGGGGATGTTTGATATTCTCACAAGAGCACATGTTCAATTTGATTTGATAGATGAGACAAGCTTTAAAATCGGTCAACATAAAAAATATGATACAATCATTATGTCCACTGCTGCATGTATTTCTGATGAGATTGCAGAAATTGTAAAGGAATATGTGAAGGAAGGCGGAAAACTGATTTCCGATTTTGATACCGGGCTTTATAATGAGCGGTGCGAAAAGAGAGAAAAATCTGTTCTTGCTGAGATTCAGGGAATCAAATCATATGTTGGGACATTGAAATATCTTGATGGATGCGGATATCTTGTAAATAACCAACAAAGCTATGTTTTTGACGGCGTTTTTGATGATAACATTGTTCTCCCCCTTCTTTCTGTAGAAAATGAAATCTTAGAAACGGCACAAGTGTTAGGATATGCAAGAAAGCCTCTGGAAGGCAGATATGTGGATTTGGTTCAGGAAACCTATCCGTCTGTTGTTTATCATCAATACGGAAAGGGAGAAAGCATCTATTTTTCAGGTGCAGTAGGTGAATTTTTTGATAAATATGCAAACCCCGACTGGAAAAAGCTTGTGATCAATTCAGTCAATCAATTCTCCCATGCAGATATTGTTACTGATGCACCCGGCAGTGTGGAAGTTTCCTTAAGAAAAAAAGATGATAAATATATGCTTCATCTTGTGAATCTCACAGGAGAAATGGTAAGACCCATTGAAAGAATCCTTGAACTGAATCACATTGGTTTTACATTAAGCACAGATTTCAGTGTAAAATCAGTCAAAACATTGAGAGGAAAAGAAAATTTGAAGTTTGAGCAAAAGGGTAATACCGTTACATTTGTTTTGCCGCGTCTTGAACACCACGAAATAATTGTTATTGAGTAATAAAAAAAAGACCTGTCAGCGACGGGTCTTTTTAAGAATAGAATCTATGAAAAGGAGACAAATATGAGTTTTCTATGGATTGTATTGGCATTGTTTTTGGTTTGGTGGCTGACTCGTTCTTTTCATACCACCATTGCAAAAATGAATGGTGCCAATCAGGACTACAAAAGTGCATTAACTCACTGGGAGGCGGCATATCGGAAAAAGCCTGATCAGAACAAAGGAATTCAATACGGCTATTTGCTGTTAAGAAGTGGTGAATTTGAACAGGCAGAAACGATTTTTAACGAAGTGCTTGAAATGGAGAAATTGTCTGAACAAAACAAACTTCAGACCGAAATGATGCTTGGGCTTGTGGCATGGAAAAAAGGAGATTTGGAAAGAGCCATTGAGCGTTACGAAGAGCTTCATAAACAGGGGGAAAATACGGTGATTTATGCCAATTTAGGGTTTTTGTATTTACTTCGTGATCAGGCAGAGGATGTGTTTCCCTTTTTGCAGCAGGCTTACGAATACAACGATACCAATCCTGTGATTATGGATAACTTGGCAGAGTGCTGTATCAGAACGGAACGCTGGGAAAAGGCGGAAGAATTGTTGGAAAATGCAGTAAAGTTGCCTCGTCCCATTGCGGAAAATTATTATCATTATGCGGTTGTGTTGGAGCATAAGGAAGAATTTGAAGAGGCGCTTTCTTATTATCGGAAGGCAGAAAAAATGGATTTGAATGTTTTGTCAGGTTTGGACCGTGAGGAAATTCAGAAACGAATTGACCGTCTGGAACAACTTACAGAAAATGGGGATGAATCATGATGACCAATTTATTAACGAAAATCGAAGAGGAATATCACACTCTCAGTAAAGGACAAAAGCGGATTGCAGATTATATTTTAGAGCATTACGACAAGGCATCCTTTATGACTGCCGCAAAGTTAGGGAATCTCGTGGGTGTCAGCGAATCTACCGTTGTTCGTTTTGCGGCTGAGTTAGGATATGAGGGGTATCCCGAACTGCAAAAAGCATTGCAGGAAATCATTCGTGTCCGCTTGACTGCGGTACAACGTTTGGAGGTTGCTTCTAACCGTGTGGACGAAGAAAATATTTTACAAACGGTTCTCATGTCCGACATGGAAAAAATCAAGGTTACATTAGAACAAATCGACCGAACTGCGTTTCAGAAAACGGTGGAAACCATTCTTTCTGCAAAGCATATTTATATTTTAGGGGTTCGCAGCTCAGCGGCTTTGGCGTCCTTTTTAGGGTTTTATTTCAACCTGATGTTTCAGAATGTCCGCCTTGTTCACACAAACAGTGTCAGCGAAATGTTTGAGCAGATTCTGAATTTGGAACAGGGAGATGTGGTCATCGGCATTAGTTTTCCCAGATACTCCAAGAGAACCATTCAGGCATTACAGTATGCCAAGGATAGCGGTGCAACGGTCATCAGTCTGACCGACAGCGAAAGCTCCCCCCTTGTCCCTTTATCCCATATTTCATTGACCTCAAGAAGCGACATGGTTTCGTTTGCAGATTCCCTTGTGGCACCGCTTTCTTTAATCAATGCCTTGATTGTTGCAATCAGTATGCAGAAAAAGGATGAGGTTACCCGTAACTTTGAAAAACTGGAAGAAATCTGGGAAGAATACCATGTATATGAAAAATCTGCGGAGGAATAGGGAATGATTGATACCGTAATTGTAGGAGGAGGGCCTGCAGGGATGCTTGCAGCATTTGCTGCTCTTCAAAAAGGAGAACAGGTTCTTCTGCTGGAACAAAATAATCGGTTGGGAAAGAAATTGCTGATTACGGGAAAAGGGAGATGTAACATCACCAACGATGCAGACATTGGTGATTTTATCGGTCAGGTGCCGGTGAATTCCCAGTTTTTATACAGTGCCTTTTATAGCTTTACCAATGATCAGTTGCTTGATTTACTTCATGAATACGGACTGGAAACAAAGGTGGAGCGGGGAGGACGGGTGTTTCCTGTTTCGGACCGTTCATCAGATGTGTTAAACACCTTACAAAAGGTCATTAGTGGAGCAGAAATCAGACTAAACACTCGTGTTCGGTCTGTATTGACAGAGAACGGCAAAGTGACAGGCGTTTGCCTTTGGGATAAGACAGAAATCAAATGCAATAAAGTGATTCTTGCCACAGGCGGGGTTTCCTATCCTGTCACAGGCTCCCGTGGGGACGGATATAAAATGGCGGAACAGGTCGGGCATACCGTGGTACCTCCGAAAGCCTCTTTGGTTCCTTTGGAAACGGCGGAAATCTGGTGCAAGGAACTGCAAGGATTATCCTTGCGGAATGTTGCCATTTGTGTTACGGATAAAAGGGGAAAGCAAGTGTACTCCGATTTTGGTGAAATGGTGTTTACCCATTTTGGCGTTTCAGGACCTGTTATTTTGTCGGCAAGCTCTCATATCCGAAAACTTGACGGACATAAGCTGAAGATTGATTTAAAGCCGGCATTATCGGAAGAACAGCTTGATGCAAGATTACTTCGTGATTTTGCAAACTATTCTAACCGTGATTTTTGCAATGGCTTGGATGATTTGTTGCCTAAAAAACTGATTCCTGTCATCATTTCCTTATCGGAAATCCCTGAACACTGTAAAATTCATCAGATTACAAAAGAGCAACGGCAAACATTAGTAACTCTTTGCAAAAATCTGACTCTTACCTTGACAGGGACAAGACCCATAGAAGAGGCGATTATTACCTCAGGGGGTATCAATGTAAAAGAAATTAACCCGTCCACCATGGAATCGAAAAAGATAAGTGGCTTGTATTTTGCAGGTGAATTGATTGATGTGGATGCTTACACAGGGGGATTTAATTTGCAAATTGCATTTTCCACCGGTTTTCTTGCAGGACAATCGTAAGTGACATGGGGAGGTTTGACATTGTGATAAAAAATTATATTTTTGACTTCGGAAATGTGCTTGCTGAATTTGACCCCGATAAGCTGACTGCACCCTTTGTGAAGGATAAGGATGTAAGAAAATTGCTGAGCGAGATTGTCTTTGACCGACTTTATTGGGATAAGCTGGATGATGGCAGTATTACTGATGAGGAGGTGAGAATATTCATCCGAAGCCGTGTTTCGGATGAATATTCTGACCTTGCCTGTACCGTTTATGATCATTGGGTCAAAAGCCTGACTCCTGTTTTTGGAATGGCTCAACTGATTTCGGAGATTAAAAAGACGAATCGGAAGCTTTTTCTTCTTTCCAATATCAGCATCGGCTTTGCTAACAGTTATTCGGAGGTTCCCTGGATAAAAGAACTGTTTTCTAACTTTGACGGACTTGTTTTTTCAGGCCCTATTGGGCTTATAAAGCCTAACAGGGAGATTTTTGAATATTTGTTAAAAAAATTTGAGTTAAAGGCAGAGGAATGTCTGTTCATTGACGATGCACCAGGAAATCTGGAAGGTGCAAAGCGGGTGGGAATACAGGGATATTTATTTGACGGCGATACAGAACAATTAAGAAAATATCTTGATTTATAAGAAACTTTGTAATAAAGAAAACTTAATTGTCAACATTTTTTAAAAAATGTTGACAATTTTTGTGTTGTGATGTATAATGAAAATAAGGAGTTGTTGCGGATGCAAGGAACAATGAAAAGAAGCAGTACCGTCCAAGCCGTTTTACAGGAGTTAAGACGGGATATTGTAATGGGAAACTTAGAAAATGATACTCCGGTTACTGAGCTGCAATTTGCAGAAAACTACGGTTGCAGCCGGGCGGCATTAAGAGGTGCCTTGACTGTGCTTGAGCAGGAGGGGTTAATTCGTGTCATGCCAAACGGAACCAAGCGGATTTGCAGTTTGACTGCGGAGGACATCAACCATTTGTACGAGTTGAGAACCTATGTGGAATGTACTGCGGCAGAGCAGATATTACAAAAGGATGTAATGGACATTTCCCGTTTGCTGAAGGTATTGGAAGATGCAAAGGAAACTATGGATTTTCTTGATTCGGATGCGTTGTTCCATGAAACCTTGGTTGGTATGAGTGAAAACAAAGCTCTCATGCAAACCTGGAAAACCTTTGTTCCTGTTACCCGTGAGCTATTTGTATTGAATTTCTCTCTTTCGGAAGGGATGAAAGAATCTCTTGAGGAACGGCATATGCTGATTGCAAAGCTGTTGCTGGAACGGGATGAAAAGGCGGTACAGGTGCTACGCTCTCATATTGAGGAAGCCAGACGGCTTTCCGTTGGGCAAAATTAACATGAAATAAATTTTAAATAAGGAAAGGTGAATCAAATGAAAATTACAGATGTAAAGGCGATTATTGTAAAACAGCCTGAAATCAGCATGATTGGTGACGGAAGTCAGGATACGGTCGTTATCAAGGTGATGACTGATGAAGGCATTACAGGGATTGGTGAGGTTGACTCCTCTCCCTATGTTGTAAAAGCAATCGTTGAATCTCCTGCATCCCACATGGTTTGCATGGGACTTCGTGATATTGTTGTTGGAGAAGACCCCTTTGATGTTGAAAAAATCTGGTACAAGATGTATAATCTTGCAAACTATTATGGAAGAAGAAGTGCAGCTATTCATGCAATGAGTGGTATTGATATGGCTATCTGGGACATTCTTGGCAAAAAGCTTGGTGTTCCTGTTCATAAACTTCTTGGCGGAGCTTTCCGTGATAAGATTCCTGCATACTGCAGTGTGCTTATGCCTGATAATGAAGACGAAATCAAGAGAATTGCAGATACATATCTTCCGCAAGGATATACAGGTATTAAATTTGGTTGGGGAGCACTAGGTCAGAGTGACAAGAGAGACCTTGAGCTTGTAAAGATGTGTCGTAAGGCTATGGGTGATGACCCTCAGCTTATGATTGATGTTGGTATGGTATGGAGAGATGTGAAGAGTGCTATCCGTCTTTGTAAGGAATTTGAACAGGAAAATGTATACTGGGTTGAAGAACCATTTACTCCTGATGACCTTGAAGCATATAAGAGATTAACTCACAGTGTTGATATGAGAATTTCTGCAGGTGAGCAGGTTGGCACAATGTTCGAATTCAACGAACTTATAGCAGGTTGCGGAATTGATATAATTAAGCCTGATATCAGCCGTTGTGGTGGTATTACTATTGCCAAAAAGGTTATTGATATGGCATATCTTCATAAAATACCTGTTATTCCTCATGCATTTAAAACAGGTATACTTATGAGTGCTTCATTACAGGTGATTGCAGCTGCTCCTAATGCATTATGGCTTGAATATTGTTGTCAGGAAACAGTTTTATCAAAGAATCTTGTTAAGAAACACTTTGCTATTGACGATAAGGGCTTTGTAAACATTCCTCAAAAGCCAGGTCTTGGTGTTGAGATTGATGAGGAAGTTCTTAAGCGTTATGAGGTTAAATAATGAATACCTGGGAACTTCAAGTAGAAATTCATAAAGCTATAAAAGAGAATTTATGTATAGGTATGACGGAACAGGAGCTTGCCGATGTGATTACTAAGGTTTATCCTGACTGGCAAGGCGATTTGATTTCAGGTGAGAGAACTGCAGAGATTGAGGGAGGACCAACTGACCGTGTTATAAAATATGGGGATGTGGTATTACTCGATTTACAGGTTTGTGCAGAAGATAAGTGGTCTGATTTAACTCGTGTATATTTTGTTGGTGAAATATCAGATGAACAAAGAACTGCATATGAACAGGTTGTAAATGCAATTAAAGAGGGAGAAAAAAATCTGTATCCTGGGAAAAAAGGTAAGGATTTATGGGAGCTTGTGCGAAAGGCAACTAATTCAGAATATGCTTTTTCACACCATGCAGGACATAGAATAGGTGAATTTCCGTCGGAGGAAATTGTTGTAGATCCAAGATTTGTACCTGAATGTGAAGAATCGCTAAAACCTGGTATGGTGGTTACGCTTGAGCCTGCTGTTTATATTCCCCAAAAGTTTGGAATCAGGTTAGAAAATAATTATCTGATTACCCAAGACGGATATGAGAGATTATGTAATCTGCCGCTTGATGTGCAGCAATATATTGTGAAAGGATAGAGAAATATGTTTAAAGGACCATATGGAGTGCTGTTAACTCCCTTTACAAAAGAGGGAAAGGTTGACTATAACGCAATGGAGTTTGAATTGGATTTTTTATTAAAATCTGATATACAAGGTTTTTTTGCATGTGGTACAACAGGAGAATTTGTAAGCCTTTCTCCAAAAGAAAATATTGAACTTATGTCATTCGTTGCAAAGCGTATGGTTGGTAAGAAACAGCTTCTTGCCGGTGCATCTGATCCAAATCCTGCAACTTCAATAAGCTATCTTAAAGCTGCGAGTGATTTAGGATATAATGCAGCAATGATTTGTCCTCCTTATTATTTCACAATGAAGCAGGATGATGTTGTCAGATACTATAAGTATATGGCAGACCAGAATATTATCGACCTTATTTTATATAAAATTCCAATGTTTACAAATACAATAGAACTTCCTTCATTTGAAAGGCTTCTTCAGGAAAAAAGAATTGTTGGTATGAAGGATTCATCAGGAAATATGAAACAGATAGCCCACGAGGCAGATATAGTTTTAAGAAAACGCCCTGATTTTTCACTGTTGACAGGTACGGATGATTGCATTGTTCCTGCACTTTTAGCAGGATGCGTTGGTTCAGTTACTGCATTTTCTGTTATTGTTCCGGAGGTAAATGCAACGATTTATAAGCTTTATAATGAGGGACATATAAAGGAAGCTCAGGAATTAAATCGCAGAGCTCTAAGACTATTAAGACTTGCCGACTCTGTTATGTTCCCAAGTGGATATAAGCTTGTTTATGAACAGAGAAACTTCCCGATGGGACATTGTCAGGTTGTGGATGAGCAGGCAATAAGAGCTTTAAGATTGGCAATGAGAGCAGAGCTTGATGAATTATTTAAGGGTATAAAAAAGATAGGTTAAAGGTGGTAATTTTATTATGAAAGCAGCAGTTTGGGATGCAATAAATCACATTACAGTTTGCGAAAGACCAAAGCCGGTGGCTGATGAAGGTCATGTGGTTGTAAAGGTAAAGGCTGTTGGCGTTTGTGCAACAGATGTACATATGATTTCAGGCAACATTTCTCTTGCAAAGCCTCCTCATATACTTGGTCATGAAATTGCCGGAGAAATAGAAGAAGTGGGTGCCGGTGTAAAAGGCTGGAAAAAGGGAGACAGAGTTGTAATTGATACTATTATTTCCTGTGGACATTGTCCGGCTTGTAAAAGAGGAAGAAAGGAATTGTGTCCTGAGAGAATGGAGATAGGATATACTCCATATGATGGGGGATATGCTGAATACACAAGAGTTCCTGCACAGTGTCTTGTGCATTTACCTGATGAAATTCCATTTAGAGATGCAGCTATACTTGAAAGTGTAGCATGTCCATTTGGAGCAGTATTAAGAATTGGAATTAAGCCAGGAAGCAGTGTATTGATTCAAGGTGCAGGTCCTGCAGGAATTGCATTTTTACAGTCAGCGAAGCTTAGCGGAGCAGGAAAGGTGATAGTTTCTGCAAGAGGAAAAGAAAGAATAGAAAAAGCAAAGTATTTTGGAGCAGATGAAGTTATAGATGCAAAGAACGAAAACGTTCTTGAAAGAATTATGGAATTGACAGATGGGGAAGGCTGCGACTATGTCATTGATGCTGCAGGAAGTGTTGAAAGTATTTTGCTATGCTTTGATGCTTGTAAAAACGGAGGAGATGTTTTCTACTACGGTATTCCTGATGAAAAAGCACAAATTCAATTCCCATTTATGAAAATGCTTATGAAACAGTTAAGACTTCACGGAATTCTTGAATATTGTGCAGGTTGGGATTCTTTAGTGGCGCTTGTGGCAAACGGAAAAATGAATGTGCACGATATGGTTACACATACATTTACACTAGATGAGCTTCCAAAGGCAGTAGAACTTATGAAATCTAAAGA
>JAZURC010000146.1:0-10195 GCA_045606005.1 Clostridia bacterium | reverse complement strand
AGCATTTTTAGAAGACTAAAGGGTTACAGAAAAACCAAAGCAAACTCTAAAGGGCAGTAGCAAAATGATTTCATTTTGCTACTGCCCTTTCTTATAGCTGTTTTATTTTACATATTGTTCTGCCAGTGCCGCCATTGCCTCTTCGTCTTTTGGGTCGGGAGCGGGAACGTCACTGTACAAAGACCAATGCTCGGTATGTTCAATGCAACCTCCGGGAGCTACCTTTTTTAAGGGGCTGATGGATTCCATTTCCAGCATCAGACTACTGGTATAGGTTTCAAAAGACATACCGCCGTCGGGATATTCGGCTCCTTCGTGAAGCTCAAATTGTTTCACAAACAAATCTCCGTTTAAGCAATAAGCCGCAAACCCATGCTCACTGTTAATACCGAATTTAATAGGACAGTCGGCATCCGGATGCTGCTGAAGGGAAATATACCGATCTCCCCAATACACTCGTTTGTCCGTCATGCGGGTATAAGGCCAGAGGGCAAGCAAACGATTTCCCAAAAGCACCGTATCCTTTTGAGGCTGAGGAACGATTTCCAAACCGCCTCGTGCCAGAACTGTCAGTGCCCATGCGGCAAACTCGATGTCCCATGCGCCCAGATTCACAATTTTATGTTTCACGGTCACCCTTGCACTTTTGGGGCACAGGGTAATTTCAATCTGTTCCTGAAGCTGCGTCCATTTCTGAGGGGGAGGGGTCAGTAAAACACCGTTTTCAATTTCCTCCCAGGCAACAGGTTCGTTGTCAGGATAGTAAGAACGAGGTCTTGCCTCAGGGCTGGTCCATAATCTGTGTCCCCCACGGATATACCAAACGGCATCTTTGCCGTACACCTGATCAAAATCTTCACCCGATGCAGAGGATTCTACATTGATATCTTCGCAAAATATATTCTGACCGTCAATAAAACCAAACCGAATCACACGGGGCCCGAAATCCAATGTAATCAAAAGCTCTGTCGTTTCGTTATAAAGGCGGAGACAATTCCCCCATTTTCCATATACTACTTGTTCTAAGCCCATTGGTCTTTTCTCCTTATTTTTATTTCAATTGCCTCTATTCTTCTTTTTTTGTATTCATCAAGCCGTAGCCCCCGTCATTGCGGCGGTACACCAAATCGGTTTCCAGTGTTTGTGCATTTTGAAACAGGAAAAAGGTATGCCCCAGTAAATTCATTTGCAGAATGGCTTCCTCCACACTCATGGGCTTAATCTGCACCGACTTGGTACGGATAATCTGAAATTCCTTTTCTTCTTCCTCCTCAGGAACATCCTCCTGCAAGAGAAGGGTACCTGTACGCAGTTGTTTTTCCAGTCTGGTTTTGTTTTTGCGAAGCTGCCGTTCCAGCAATTCCTCCACTCTGTCAATACAAGGAAGAATTTCCTCTCCGCTTGCCTCGCCTCTGAAAATCATACCACCATGAGAAATGGTCGCCTCCACAATCACAAGCTTTCCTTTGTGGGGACGGGTTGTGATGTGACAAATCACATCTTCGGGGAAAAACCGATTCAGCTTTTCCATCTTTTGTTCTGCTTTGTCCCGGACTGCATCCGAAATTTCCATTTTTCTGCCTGCCATAATTAACTTCATTCAGATCACTCCTTGGTACATAAATTTTCGGAAACCATAGAAACTGCTTCCTTATGTTTATTATATCCTACTTTTTCCAAAAATTCAAGACTTTTTTATAAAAAATTGTACAAATTTTATATAAAGTACCATTGGGGGAACCAACAAAGCCAATTTTCAACATACTCAATCGGTACCTCCCAACCGCTGAGTACCGGATAAAACAGAATAAACAATACACCGGCAACACCCGTCATCCCCCAGATGAGAGGTTTTTTTGCTTTGGGATACTTGTCCCAAACTGTGATACACAGATACAGAATGGACAAAATCAAAAAGGGTGTGCAGTTAAAATAATGATAGATAAACACGATTCTGCTGACCAGCACCCAGGGAAGAAGCTGTGCCAGATAACTGCAAGCTATGATCCAAACCCTCTTGTCCTTTTTGCGAATGCCCAAAAAGGCAGAGGCAATCAACGCAAGCAATCCCCCCCACCAAATCAGGGGATTGCCAAAGGAGGCAAGGGTGCTGATTCCGCCTGTGATGGTTTCCTGACGGTAAAACACCATTGGCTTTACCATAACCAGCCATTCATACCACGGGGAGGAATAGCCATGCTCTGCCACAAGCTGGCTGTGATAATTGTACATATCAAACTGATTTCGCCATACGGTCTGCCAGCTTTGTCCTTCGCACCTTGTCCAGGGCAGATAAGACAGGGCATAAATCACAATGGGAATCAGCACAAAGAAAATCACACAAAATCCGCATCGCTTCAGGGCAAGCTGTTTGAAATTGTCTTCCTTTCGGTTCTGGAACAAATCTACAAAGAACAACACCGCAAGCCCCGCCCCTGCATAAAGACAGGTCCATTTGGATGCGGCACCCAGCCCGAAGGCAATCCCGCAAAGCCCTAAGGCTCGGAAACGATGGGTTTGCAGATATTCCGTCATAAACAGAGTCATGAGGAGAATGAAAAAGAGGGCATAGGTGTCAATGGTCGCAATTCGGGTCTGGGCAAAATGCATGAAATCAAGAGCAAACAGACCGCAACCAAGCACCGCCGCCGTGCCGTTTTTCAGTAACCGTTTACACAACGAATAAAACAGAGGCAGCATGATACAGCCAAGCAATGTTCCTACAAACCGCCAGCCAAAGGGAGTCATGCCAAACAGGGAAATTCCAACAGAAATCAGCACCTTTCCCAAAGGCGGATGAGTGTTTTCATAAGGACTCATTCCGTGAATATACTCATACGCAGTACGGGCATGATAAATTTCATCAAAATAAGAACCGTTTTGATAGGACGGCTCATAGACTGCCATTTCCTGTTCATCTGTCATTAACTCCCAGACAGAATTTTCTGGAATGGAAATCAGGTTGCCGTTTCTATCATATAACGCAAGCTCTCCGATACTCCCGGGCAAATCCAATACACGGATGAACAAAAATCTCCCCGAAAGATCGGTGTCTGCCGAGTGCCAGCTAAAGCAGTAGGGCTCTTCAAAACGGGCAAGCTGTTCCTGCTGACCCGTCACTTCCTCTGCCATATAAAATTCATAATTGGCATGAGAAATCCCTGTATATACCGTCATACGGGACAACTCGTATTCCTGACCCAAATCAATCCACATCATCGTGCCTGCGGGAGCATTCCAAAAGGTTTGGGGGGCTTGTCTGTTTCCCAAATTAAAAAATGCCGCAATGGAATAAACCAGCGTAATCAACGCAACCAAAAGCAATTCTTTTTTGTTATGTTTCACGTCGTTTTCTCCTTCTTATAGATAATAAAATAGAAATATCCTCCTGCCAGCAGTGTCAAGGCAGAAATCACTGTCACCGTCATAGAGGGAACCGGGGCAAAATCATTCCATGCAGAAATCAGTACCGCTGCCACATTCGCAAAATTCACGAAGGAAGCAAACAGGTACCCCCCTAAAAGACGGGGCTGCTCCATCGAGGAATCTGCAAATGCCGCTAACATCAGTAAAATGCCAGAAAACCAATACCGTTCATGCATCATGGGTCCAAACAAAAAGAGGGTGGTCATCATAACAGAGGCAGACAGCCACGGTCCTTTTTTCCATAAAAAGAAAGAAAGAAAGCCTAAAGCAATTCCGACCCCAATCATAACGTTTCCCCAGAACCCATAAGTGAAAAAGAGAAAGGGTTCTGTCAACGGCTTCCAGTTTGCCCCCAATAAACCGTACAGATTATATGCATTGACCGTGGCATAAGGATAGCCTCCTGTCATGGTGCCAAAATATTTGTCCAAAATTATGGTAAAATCTCCCTTGCAAAAGGGAAGAGAGGCAAGTACAAAAACCAAAACCCCCGTTCCCAGTGCCTTTGTATATTCCAAAACGGGGTGCTCCTTATCAAAATAAAAGGCTGCCATTACAGGAAAAAACAACAATGCCTGAGGCTTTATCAATACCGAAATTGCCAGCATTGCCGCACTTTTGATCCGATTGTCCCTCCAGGCAATCGCCAGAATGAAAAAGAGACACCACACCGAATCAATCTGTGCCCACACGGCAGAATTTAAAATAACAAAAGGGTTAAAAAGGCAAGCTGCCGCCGTAAGAAGGGCTGCCCGCTCTCCTCTGTTGCGATAGGCAATTCGAGCAAGGAATCCGGCAATTATAATATCTGCCCCAATAGCCGGGAGACGCAGAATAAGTGACATTATAGGTGTGACCCCTTTTGTAAACTGCAACAACCCCCCAAGAGGATACAGAACATAGAAATACCCCGGAGGATAATCACAAAAAGAGACCGAGCTGTAAAAATCAAAGGGACCTGTCTCCCATAATGTGTTCGCCCATGACAAAAAACAGGTTTGGTCAGTAGGATGCCCCCATTCTCCAAAAAGTCCCAATACCAAACGAAGAAGAATCCCTGCCCCAAATAAAAGCAGAAGCTTTTTCCTGTTCAAATCAGAATCACTCCTTCTCCTTAACGCTTGATACATAACTATAATCCCCGTCAGACAAAAAGCGAATCTGACCAAAGCCCGCTTCCGTCAGTAAATGCTTCACAAGACTGACATACATATTTTGCTGAGGCTCACCCAAAAAAACAAGGGTTCCGCCCTCCTTCACCAACCGCTTTGCCTGACTTATCAAGGGCTCCAAGTCCTCGGTAAGCAAAGAATCGGGACGAAAAACGGCCAATTCAAACACTCTGTCCTGAATCTGATTAAGGGTTCCTTCAAAGGAAATCATGTGCCTTCCGCGGGAGGCAAGTCGTTTTTGTTCCGAGGATTCCTCCTCCGTTACTGCCAACAGGCGGGCAGGCTTGCGTTCCAAAAACGCCTCCAGCATGGGAACGCTCAGACGGTAGCAAATGATTTTTGCTCCCTCCCGTTCCACACAAAGCTCCGCTAATTTTTTTGCTTTTTTCTTTTTTGAAACCTTCGAGGAGTAAAATTCGGTTAATGCTTTTTGAAAATAACTCATCTGAACATTCCCTTTCTTTTTATTTTAAAAAAGCTAAACGGTTTAGATGACAATCATTTTTAATGAATTTTGATTCATATTCAATCACATAGACAAGATCCAAAAACTTTTATATCACACATTAAACCTGACAGCGTTCTATACAAATATACCTACAAAAACAAATTAAGAAAGCAATTCATCTGCAAAATATGCATTTGTGTTAGCATGTCTTCCGTTTGCATCTGTTATGGTAATTCTCACATAACCGCCTTCAAAAATTTTGTCAGCTACGTCAAAATCGAAACTTGTAAGAAATTCACCCTCTTGGGCATGCAAATACATTGTACGACGTGAATTTGTATGCAATACCATTTTTTTCACCTCTGAACAGTCAATGTGAATTTTTCCGTCTTCAAACCACAGGTTGTGTATCAGGGGTCCATGGGATGCATAAAAATTTCCGTGAATCAAAGCATTTGTAATGGTTTGATACTCCAATTTATCTGCCTTAATCATTGTAAATCCGCCACAACAGGTTGCGATTCCATGGTTGTCATCCGTAGCGATACAATAAATTCGTTTTCCGCCTCTTAACATGTCGTCATATTCTCGCTCATTATAATCATCGTGACCCATAAATACACATTCATTATTAAAAATTTCCATGGCATGCATATTGTGATATCCCATATAATCATTATAATTTTCCAGCGACCATGCGGGGTGATTATATGTAACAAAAAAGCCCTTGCTACGCCCGATTTCCATCATTTTACTTATATTTTCGTGGTTATACGCTCTTTCATAATCAGGTTCATTTTCATCATACTGAAGCATATCAATATATTTTGGACTATTCCCCGCAACGACGTATTTGGAACGATGGTAACATGCTTGCTTCAAATTATCCGGATCGAGAGCAATAAAGCACATGTGACAACTCTTTTTAAACCATGGCTTGACATCATCCTTTTCTTCTACTACTTCCATTTCATATCCGTTTAAGGGTAAAAATTTCTCATCAGCAAGCTCAGGATGCGGAATCATAACATCGTGGTCTGTAAATGCAACTATGGAATACCCGTGTTCCATGTAATGTTTTTTAATTTCTTCGGGCGTCAGTCTTCCGTCAGAAACAGTAGAGTGACAATGCAAATTCGCTTTGTAAAACCTTCCGTTTTCGGGCAATAAATACTTTCTCATAATTTTCTCTCCTTCTATAATTAAAGTGTTTTGTTAAGTAAAATGAAAATTGAAACCTTGAACTCCCTGTGGCAAGTTTTCATTCCTTCATCACGATTGTGACGATTATTCAAATGATCGTTGCTGTTAAACATATCAGAGTTGCCGGCTTTAAGGATGACATCTCTAACAATGTTATTGAAGCCTTTAACAAGAAGTTCAACAAAATGATATATGTAATTGTCTGCGATACTCTTTATTTCATCAACATATCCGCCAAAAATCAGACTTACACAGGCAAGCCTGTCTGGGTTTTCTCTGTTTCAATCGCTATGTCCTTTTTAGAATCATCCAAGGTGTTTGCTACGCTTTTGATGACCTCTGCCACCTGTTTTGCACAAAGACGTGCTCCTTCCTCAGTTAAATGAATGTTATCATCTCTGATATAGCGGTCTATATCCGTTGCTACAAGACTATGTAAATCGTTGATGATAATTCCTCTTTGTTCAAGCAAGGACACAATGATCTCGTTGTATCTCTCGATAATAGAATTTTTGCTATATACATTTTTTTCTGTAACAGGGGTTGTTGTGGCGAAAATCACCTTTTCATACTTTTTTTGCAATATCTCTGCAATGCGAAGCATATTGGAACAGTATTCTTGTTCTGAAGAAAAGGGTCCGTCCCCAAATAAGTTACAGATATCCCACAACCCGTTGTTCCAATGAACAATTCTGCTGCCTGCCATTTGCTCTCTCCACTGAAAAAGACCCCTTAATGTATATTTTGCAAACCGACAGTTTTCATCAGGCTGATAAACCTCAAATGTATCGCCCAAAAGGTCGGGTACATACTTTCCGTACCCTATCATTCGTATGGAATCGCCAAGTAATGTCACCTTAATCATATCTTTTTTCCTTTTTCATCATTTTCAATAATCAAACCAAACCCATGCACCACTCAACAAAAATAGCAACCACCACGACCAGTGCTGATATGATAAACCCGTGAATCATAGGGTTTATGCCTGATTTTTTCATGTCTTTAAAGCTGGTATTGAGCCCTATTGCCCCAAGTGCGGCAACCATTAAAAATTTGCTGATGTCTTTGGCAACCGCTGAAATATTGGACGGAATCAATCCCACACTGTTAACCGCCGCAAATGCCTGTTCCTGCAGAAATCAGATTTGATAACTTCCAGTTTAATTTCAGCGCTTTCCCAATAAAATATCCTCCGCCAAAGCAGGTGAGCAAGGTGAAAAACATGACCATCAAGGATAACTTCCCTACCGAAAGAATGACCTCCACACTCAAAGATGCGCCAAGAAGGATAATTGCCATTTTCAATACCTTCTTTGAAGTGAACCTGATTCCTGCCTTCAACACTTCCGGTTTCCAGAAATGATTCATAATTATTCCCACAAACAAGGCAATCACCGATGCACCGATAATGTGTATGGGAAGCAAGCTTTCTATCGTTTTTGCCACGAAAGCGATTACCAGCGATAGGGTTAATCCGGGTATGATCTTTCCTGTTCTTTTTAATATATTCATGTTTCCTCCAATTTATTTCGTCAATATTCGATAGTTTTTAATGTACGATTTAGATGCCTTCGGTCGATATGCAATCTTCGATGAAATCATTATATCATACCCTCCTATGGTTTTCAAGCATATTTTCAAAAAAGAAGGAGAAAATAGCAAGAAGGGAGGCGAGGAAATTGTTTACATCTTTTTTCCGAACGGTCATTTTATATTTTGTACTGGTGCTGTTTTTAAGGCTGATGGGAAAACGGCAAATTGGGGAATTACAGCTGACTGAACTTGTAGTAACTCTGCTGATTGCAGACATTGCCTCCATTCCCATGCAGGCAACGGACATTCCCTTTCTCACAGGGCTGATTCCCATGCTCACTCTTTTGGTGCTGGAAATTGCCATGTCTTATCTGACCTTAAAATGCCCCCGCTTTCATCAACTGGTGTCAGGCTCCTCCATGGTGTTAATTGACCATGGAAAAATTGACAGAAAGATTCTTTCAAAGCTTCGGTTCACGCTGGAGGATTTGATTGAAGGACTGCGTCTCCAACAGATTGATCGGATTGAGGATGTGGAATTTGCCATTTTGGAAACCAACGGTCAGTTGAGTGTATTCAAAAAGTCGGAAACGTCTACTCTTCCCTGGCCCATTATTTTGGACGGCCATGCAGATAAACGTGCCATGAAGCAGGTGGGACTTACGGAGGAGTGGGTGATGAATTATTTAAAAAAACAGGGGGTCACTTCCGTCAGTCAGGTGTTTTTACTCAATGCAGACGACCGCAAAAACTGTTATCTGGTAAAGAAGGAGGACGTATGAGCCGTTATTGGTACGCATTGATTGGTGCCCTTTTGCTTGTGATTATCATAGGAGGGGGAATGTACTATGTAAACAGGGTGACCAATCAGATGGAAACCCTGGTCAAGGAAGCACAAGCCCAATTAGAACAGGGATATGAGGAACAAGCAGAAACACTGTTACAAGACTGCAAAACCCTTTGGGAGAAAAACAGAAACAGCCTGGAAGCCATGCTTGACCACAGCTCTTTAGAACAGGTCAGCATTTCCCTGTCTGAGGCAAACGCCTATTTACAGTACGAAAAAAAAGCCCATTGCGTGGCTTCCTGTCAAAGACTTTTGCAAACCCTCCGTGCTCTCCGTGACGGTCAGCAGATGGGATTTTATAATTTGTTTTAACCGTAAAACTGCCGAAGGCAATAACACTCGCAAAGCGAATATCACTGCATCGCAATAACACTTGCCGGCAGGCAAATAAAACTAAAGAGCAACCTAAAAATAGCCTAAAACTTTCATTCTGTTTCAGGCTTAATTATTATTTGGTTTTTACTGTTTTAAGCGATGATATTAACATTCTGCGAATCGAACCACATTCATTCTGCATTTTCTTATATGTTTCTTCCTTAATACAATCTGTTTCATAAAGTAATTCTAACCAATACTCTGTTTCATAGCACTCTTTTTGTGCTATTTCAAGTTTTGATATAAAATCTTTCCTACTTTGTGCATATTGCGCCTCATGAAGATTTGCACCTATTGAAGTTGCTGAACGAAGAAGTTGATTTACTAACACCGCTTCCTTGTGGCTTGATTTAATTTCTCTGCACAAGAAAACCATATCTTTTGCAAATTGCTTTGCCTTGTCTCTTAAAATACTCTCAGCCACTTTTTATCACCTCGTGATGTTGTTGACACCGCAAATTCTTAGTTTTCAGTGATATTCTGCACTGCGTGCAGAGTGATATTTTTGATCTTTCAAAAGTGTTATTAAAACCTTCGGTTTTAGTGGTATTTTATTCGCTTTTCTCTGCCGAAGGCAATACCACTCGCCGACAGGCGAATAAAACTGAAAAAGCCTGAAACATCTTTCTTGTTGTAGGCTTAATCTTATTTAATTTCAACTGTTTTGAGCGATGATATTAACATTCTGCGAATCAAACCACATTCATTTTGCAATTTTTTGTATTTTTCTTTCTCAATACAATCTGTTTCATAAAGTAATTTTAACTAATATCATCTATTCCGATTATAAAAAAGATAAATTTTATCAATATAACAAGACTAAAATTAATTAATCTAATATCTTTCTAAAATCTTCTTTTTAACAGATTCTATATCTGTTACATATCCAGAACTATTAACATATTTGGCACAATATTCTTCTAAACAAAGATTTTCATCATACATTATTTTTGCAACATCTTTACCTACATATCTCAATTGCCAAGGCATGTACTTATATCTAGTAATATGTTCTTTTCCCTTTGGATAACGTATTACAAATCCATATTTGTAACTATTATTTTTTAACCACTCAAATTTTAGATTCTTTTCAGCAGTTATATCTTTATAATATTCGTATTCTGCAATAGTTTCTTCTTTAGGTATTATTTCACCACGTACATTATATCTAGTAATGTTATTATCGATAAT
>JAZURC010000145.1:0-5743 GCA_045606005.1 Clostridia bacterium | reverse complement strand
GTGCCTTGTCTTCCTAAGACCGCTTGGCCTCCGACTTGTAAATGTACAGCGGATGATGGAGCAACTGGGAGGCGGCGGTCATCAATCTGCGGCAGGTGTAACATAAGACGGACTTACAGTAGAGCAAGCAAAAGATAGGGTCATAAAGGCCATAGAGGAATATGAGACTAATTAGGAAAGGTTGAGATAAAAATGAAGGTTATTTTACAGGCAGATGTAAAAGGAAAAGGCAAAAAGGGCGATTACATTGAGGTAAGTGACGGGTATGCCCGTAATTTCCTGCTTCCCAAAGGGTTGGCAGTAGAAGCAAACAATTCTAACCTGAATGTATTAAAGGGAAAGAAAGAAGCAGAAGCGTTTCGGCAACAGCAAGAGCTGGAACAGGCACAGGAAACTGCCTCGAAGCTTTCAGGTGTGGTAGTGGCATTGTCTGCAAAGGCGGGAGAAAACGGCAAGCTGTTTGGTTCTATTACCGCAAAAGACATTGCAGAAGCGGTAAAAATGCAGCATCATATTGTGATTGATAAGAGAAAATTGGTCGTACCAGACGGTGGGATAAAAACCACCGGAACACATAAATTAGAAGTGAAGCTTCATCCTCAGGTGCATGGAACATGCACAGTAAAGGTAACCGAAGAGTAACGGAGGAAAAACCATGAATCAGACGGAAGGAATGAGAACAGTACCCTATAGCCGTCAAGCAGAGCAAAGCGTTTTGGGAGCCATTTTGTTTGATCCGGAACAGGTTTCCGTAATCGCCGGAGCCCTTCGGGAGGACGATTTTTATTTGCAGGCAACCAGAGAGGTTTTTTGTGCCATGATGGATTTATACCATGTGGGCAAACCCATTGATGCGGTTGTGCTGCAGGATCAGCTGATTCAGCGAGGCAGCTTTGATGCAATCGGCGGACTGAATTACTTGTCGGAGTTGGCGGCAGGGGTTCCTACCACCGAAAATTTACATTATTATATTAAAATAGTAAAGGATAAGTCCACTCTTCGTAAGCTGTTAACTGCAACAGGGGAAATTCAGAATTTGTGTCTGGCAGAAACAGAAGAGGTGTCTGTGGTATTGGATGCGGCGGAGCAGAAAATCTTTGATATTCTGCAAAATAAGGACACCCGTGATTTTGTGACGGTTGGAGAGGTGATTCCCAAAACCTTTGAGTTGTTGGCAGAACTGCAAAAACAAGGGGGCACCGTGACGGGCATTTCTACAGGCTTAATTGATTTGGATAAGCTGACCGCAGGGCTGCACAATTCAGACTTAATTCTGATTGCTGCCCGTCCCGCAATGGGAAAATCCACTCTTGCACTCAATATTGCCCAGTATGCGGCATCCCGGGGCAAGGTCCCTACTGCCTTTTTCGCATTGGAAATGTCAAAGGAACAGCTGGTAAATCGTTTGTTGTCCTCCGAAGCATTGGTGGATGCAGGAAAAATGAAGGTGGGAGATCTGGATGCAAACGATTGGGACCGATTGACCAAGGCTGCAAAAATGTACTACAATGCACCCTTTTATCTGGATGATACCGCAAGTGTTTCCGTTAATGAAATCCGTTCTAAATGTAAGCGGTTAAAACAAGAGAAAAATTTAGGATTGATTGTGATTGACTATTTACAGTTGATGCAGGGTCGCAGAAGCGAATCCCGCCAACAGGAGGTCAGCGATATTTCCCGTTCTTTGAAGATGATGGCAAAGGAACTGAATGTACCGGTGATAGCCCTTTCTCAGCTGTCCCGTGCATCAGAACAGCGCGCTGATCATCGTCCTATGCTGGCAGACCTTCGTGAATCGGGTGCCATTGAGCAGGATGCGGATATTGTCATGTTTTTATACCGTGATGTGGTGTATAATGAAAACACAGAAAATCCCAATGTAGCGGAATGTATCATTGCCAAGCACAGAAACGGGTCAACCGGAAAGGTTGAGTTAAGCTTTTTGGGTCAATTTACAAAGTTTAGTAATTTGGAGCGGCACAATGGTTGATTGGTTTTGTAAAACGGTAACAGAGCAAGGCCTGATTCAGCCCCACGACCGTGTGGCAGTCGCCCTGTCGGGAGGTGCCGATTCCGTTTGTTTGTTGTATTTGTGTACAAAGCTTCGTGAACGTCTTCCCTTTTCCCTTTCTGCCGCTCATGTGAATCATGGTTTGCGGAAGGAAGCAGACCATGAGGCGGATTTTTGCAGAGATTTATGTAAAAAATGGGAGGTTCCCTTTTTTGAAACAAAAGGATGTGCCAGACAACCCGGTTTGAATACCGAGGCTGCAGGCAGAGCTTTACGATATACTTTTTTTGATTCCCTGGAGCAGGATAAAATTGCTCTTGCCCATCATAAAAACGATCAGGCAGAAACGGTGCTTTTGCATCTCCTTCGGGGCTGCGGCACGGAAGGGCTGGGTGGAATGGCACCCAAAAGAGGAAAGTATATCAGACCTTTGCTGGATGTGAGCCGTTCGGAAATTGAATCGTTTTGTCAGGCAGAGGGCTTGGAATATTGCACAGACCAAAGCAATTTTTCTTTGGAATATACCCGAAACCGCTTGCGGTTAGAGGTAATTCCCTTATTGGAACAAATCAATCCAGAGGCGGTGGATGCCCTTTGCAAAACTGCGTTTCTTGCGAGAGATGATGCGGAGCAATTAGAAAAGGACACCGAAAGAGAACAGCCGTTTCAACCCTTCGAGGATGGATTTTACTCCCAAAGACAAGATTTTTTACAGCTTTCTCCTTCCTTGCAAAGAAGAGCTATACGAAAATGCTGGGAATCCATAACGGGGGGGAAAGAGGATTTGTGGTTTGCTCCCTTAGAGGCGGCATTGCAGTTGTTTTCTCAAGGGAAAACAGGAAAAAGGGTTTGCCTTGGAAAAGACATCTGGGCAGAAAACAGCTATGGGGAATTGTTGATTGCAAAAGAAAGCAAGCCCCTGTGCTTTTGTGTTTCCTTAAAGGAAGGAGAAGCGGTGCAGATTCCAAACACGGATATTGTAGTGACTTCTGCTCGGAGAGCACCAAAAGAAACGGATGCTTGGATTTTTGATTATCATAAGGTGAAATCAGGAATCACAATAAGAAGTCGGCAAGAAGGAGATGTGTTTTGCTTAAACGGCAAGCATCGGAAACTAAAGAAACTGTTTATTGATCGCAAAATCCCCCGAAGAATCAGGGCACAGGCGCTGATTGCCGAGTGTAACGGAACGGTGATTGCCGTAACGGGATTGGGCGTGGCAAAAGAATACCGCGGCAAAGAGGGAGATTGCTTGATTGTCAATCAGGAAAGGATGAAAACAAATGACATTGGACAAAATGGTGGAAAAGGTACTATTTACTGAGAAACAGATTGCTGAAAGAGTGGCAATGCTGGGTGAGGAAATTACCAAAGATTATGAAGGAAAGGAAATCATGCTGGTGTGTGTGCTGAAAGGAGCCTTTGTGTTTGCTTCGGACTTGATGCGTGCCATCAGCTTGCCTGTCAATATTAATTTCATGTGCCTTTCTTCCTACGGAAACAGCACAACCTCATCCGGAAACATTCAAATCACAAAAGAATTGGATTTTCCGGTAGACGGAAAGCAGGTTATCATTGCAGAGGATGTGGTGGACAGCGGACATACACTGAATTTCCTGATTAATTATTTGAAAGAACAAGGGGCAGAGAGCGTGGAGGTTTGTGCTATTTTTGATAAGCCTTCCCGTCGGCAGGTAGAGGTCCCCGTAAAATATATTGGTTTTGAAGTACCGGATGAATTTATTATTGGCTATGGCTTGGATTATGCGGAAGATTTTCGTAATCTTCCCTACTTAGGCGTATTAAAAAGAGAAGTTTACGAAGGGTAAAAGGGAGCTCATTTCTTGTTGGTTCGCGGCAAGAGACGGAAACTTGTGAATGTAGGCGGACAGAAAGGCTATGGATTTTCAGAATGAGATTTTTAAAAAACATTGGATTTTACTTATTGTTGTTTGTGCTGATTTGGGGAATGTGGACAATGTTTGGGATTGGCACAGAAGGGGACAAGAAAGTGTATTCTGACCTGATTCAGTATCTGGAACAGGGAGACGTAACAGAAATGGTGCTGTCTGATACGGTTGTGGCTGTTTTGTTGGAAAACGGAACGGAATATCAAATTGATATTCCCAGTCAGGATATTTTATATCAGGATGCGGGAGATGCCATTAACAAAGCAGTGGAACAGGGTTCTCTGGTTGTAAAAGCAGAGCACGAAACAGAAAGCTGGTGGATTTCCTTGTTGCCCACCTTGCTTACCTTACTGTTGTTTGGCGGATTTATGTTTATTCTGTTTCAGCAAGGACAAGGGGGCGGAGGAGGCAGAGGTGCCATGTCCTTTGGAAAAAGCCGTGCCCGTATGCTGACGGATGATAAGAAAAAGCATACCTTTGCTGATGTTGCAGGGGCAGACGAGGAAAAGGAAGAGTTGACTGAAATTGTTGATTTCCTGCGTGATCCTGCCAAGTTTATTGAGGTTGGTGCCAGAATCCCTAAAGGGGTTTTGCTGGTGGGCCCTCCGGGAACAGGAAAAACACTGCTGGCAAAGGCGGTTGCAGGAGAAGCAGGAGTTCCTTTCTTTTCTATCAGCGGATCTGATTTTGTGGAAATGTTTGTCGGTGTGGGTGCATCCCGTGTCCGTGACTTGTTTGAGCAGGCGAAAAAACACGCTCCTGCCATTATCTTTATTGATGAAATTGACGCTGTGGGCCGTCAAAGAGGTGCCGGTTTAGGGGGCGGTCATGACGAAAGGGAGCAAACCTTAAACCAGTTGTTGGTGGAAATGGATGGATTTGCAGTAAACGAAGGCGTCATTATTATTGCCGCTACCAACCGTCCTGATATTCTGGACCCCGCTTTGTTAAGACCGGGCCGTTTTGATCGTCAGGTGGTGGTGGGTGCTCCCGATGTAAAGGGTCGGGAAGAAATTTTGAAAATTCATGCCAGAGGAAAGTTTTTGGGAGACGATGTAAGCCTGAATACCTTAGCAAAAACCACCATTGGCTTTACAGGCGCGGATTTGGAAAATCTGATGAATGAGGCGGCGCTTCTGTGTGCAAGAGCCGGAGAAAAAGTGATTCACATGCCTCAATTAAAGGAAGCCATGCTCAAGGTTACTATGGGTCCCGAGAAAAAATCCCGTGTGGTAACCGACCGCGATAAGAGAATCACTGCATACCACGAGGCAGGCCATGCCATTACCGCATATTTTCTGCCCTTGGTGGACGATGTGCATCATGTCACCATTATCCCCCGTGGCAGAGCAGGGGGCTTTACCATGACGTTACCTAAAACTGATGACCAGTATGTGACCAAGGAACAGATGACCCAAAATATCATTATGTCTATGGGTGGCCGTGCGGCAGAAAAGCTGATTATGGAGGATGTTACTACGGGCGCATCGGGAGATATTCAACACGCTACCCAGGTGGCACGGGAAATGGTGGTGTCCTACGGTATGAGTGATCATTTAGGGCCCATTGCTTATAAATCCTCTCAGGATGAAGTGTTTATAGGCAGAGATTTCGGTCATTCCAAGCAGTACAGTGAGGAAATTGCCGCAAAAATTGATGAAGAGATTTACAAAATTGTAGAATCCGGCTACGAAAAAGCAGTTGCTATGCTAAAAGAGCATATTGATAAGCTTCATGCCGTGGCAGAGGCTTTGCTGGAACGGGAAATTCTGGACGGAGAAGAATTTAAGGCTGTGATGGAACAGAAACCTAAATTGGAAGA